>DATEWL010000396.1:0-8563 GCA_035258025.1 Candidatus Acidiferrum sp.
AGTTCTTCGGTCAGAGTGATGAGGTCGATGGCTTGCTGGGCTTCGCCCAGCGCGATCATCTGCGTGAAGACGCGGCGATGCTGATCGAGAAAGAAGTCTTCGGCGCGGAGATTCTCGATGGCGGTGTTCAGGGCGTTGTTGTCGAGCAAAATGGCGCCGAGGACGGAACGCTCGGCGTCCAGATTGTTCGGAAGTGGCTTTTCCAGTGTCGTATCAACGGGCATTTTTTAACTTTACAACTTCGCCTTTTCTTCGCTTTTGTATCATTTTCTCCGCGTGAGGGCAAGCGCGAAGTTTTTCGCTGCACAATCCAAGGCTTCGTGATTCAAATTGAATTTAAATTACATTCGAGCTGATGCCGCATTGTGCGCGGAAGAGAGAGACGCGTCAATTGGTTGCGCTGTGCATCGTTTCGGAAAACGTTGCAAAACTTTTTTGGCGTGAGATCGAACGGCGCACGCGCAAAAAAAGAGGGCACGGCATGCCGTGCCCCTACGGATGAGAATTCAAATCAAGAACGGCGTCGGAATTATTCTTCCTTTGTGACGTGGACGATGACTTGTGCGGTGACGTCGCGGAAGACTTTGATGGTGATGGGATATTCGCCGAGGGCTTTGATGGGATCGGCGATTTGGACTTGGCGCTTGTCGATCTTGAAGTTTTGCGCGGCCAGGGCTTCGGCGATGTCGGCGGTGGTGACGGAGCCGAACATCTGGTCGTTCTCGCCGGTCTTGCGCGTGAACTTGAGCGCGACGCCGTTGAGTAGAGCTGCTTGCTTTTGTGCGGCGTCCAGCTCGGTGGCGGTCTTTTTCGCGAGCGAGGTGCGAATGCGCTCGATCGCTTTCAAATTGCCGGCATTGGCTTCCACGGCGAGTTTGCGCGGCAAAAGGAAATTGCGGGCGTAGCCGGGCTTGACGGTGACGACGTCGCCGCGGTGTCCCAGCTTTTCGATATCTTCCTGAAGAATGATTTGCATGTTCTCTCTCTATGCTCCTGTTTCCTTCGCCCGAGCAGGCTTACGCCTTCGGGGCCTCGGGTGCGGCGACCGGCGCAGCGGCAGGCGCGGCTGCGGGTGTAGCCGGGTGAGCGGCAGGCGCACCATGAGCGGCCTGCGGAACGACCTGGCGCGGTGCTTGCGTGCCAGCGGCGCTGCCTGCAAAGGGCAGCAGAGCGATGTTGCGAGCGCGCTTGATGGCCACGCCGAGCCAGCGCTGGTGGCGCGAGCAAACTCCGGTCATGCGGCGCGGCAGAATCTTGCCGCGTTCCTGGACGAACTGCGAAAGAATGTCCGCGCGCTTGTAGTCGACGAAGTCCATCTTCTCGACGCAGAACTTGCAGACTTTCTTCTTGCGGAAATATTGGCGTTTGCCGCGGGGACGGCCGCCGGGGCCGCCCGGACCACCGCCACCCGGTCCGCCTTCGCGGCGCGGGCCACCATGACCACCGCCGGGACCGCCATGGCCGCCACCACCTTCGCGGCGCGGCGGTCCACTGTGAGACTGTGCTTGTTTCGGATCCTCTGCCATACCATCCTGCCTTTCTCTCTTAACTCAGAAATTCATTTTTAGCTTGCTGCTGCTTCGGCAGCCGGAGTGGGAGTCGAAGCCGGTGCTGAAGCGGGCGCACTGCGGCGCGGACGGCGAGCGGCGCGCTGTTCGCGCTTGCCGCCGAGCTTCTTCTGGCGCTTCAAATCTTCGTCGAGGCGCACGGTCAGATACTTGATGACTACGTCCTGGACGCGAAGGCGCCGCTCGAGCTCCGCGATCAGCTCGGCGTGATTCGTGCGAATCTGCTGGTAGACGTAAATGCCCTCGCGATGCTTGGCCACGCGATAGGCGAGCTTGCGCGTGCCCCAGTGCTCGGTCTTCTCAATCTTTGCGCCCTTTTCCGCGCAAGTGTGCTCGATGCCGGAAATCACTTTCTTGATTTCGTCTTCCGGCGTTGCCGGGCGGGCGATGAAAATCAGATCGTACAGTCGCTCTTCCATGATGACCTCTTTCCTCTTTGCGCCGATTGTATCGGCGGCACTTCAAAGTTGTTACTACGCAAGCCCGGAAAAACCGTTCATTCTGTTTCCGGCTCTTCCGCTTCCGGCTTTCGCCGGTTGAAAATGTTCATCGCCGGCTCGATTCCCTTCGCGAGAATCATTTCCACGGCGTCGCCGGCTTTGCCGATCATCTCGGCGGCTTCTTCCAGCTCGGCCTTTTTCATGGGCCGCAGCACGAATTCTTTGCGGCTGCTCAGCGGATGATCCGGCCCGCATCCCAAACGGATCCGCAAGAACTCCTGAGTTCCAACAGCGCTGATCACTGAATTCGCGCCGTTGTGGCTCCCGCCGCTGCCTTTGCGGTCGATGCGAATCGTTCCGAAGGGCAGTTGCACTTCATCCCACAGAACCAGCAGATCGCCCGGGCCCAGCTCGTACTTTTCCAACAGCTCTCGCACCGAGATGCCGCTGAGATTCATGTACGTTTGCGGCTTCGCCAGAAGCACATCTTCCCCGGCGAGCTTTCCCCGGCCAACAAGAGCCTTCGCTTCCGGCCGTTCGACGCGAATCGAACCGCGATTCGCCAGTTCGTCGACCGCCAGAAATCCGAGGTTATGCGGCGTCCATTGGTACTCCGGATCAGGATTCCCAAGTCCGACGATGAGCCGCATAGGCCTCTGTTCGGCGGTTGGCTTGCCGCCAACCGCCGCGATTTACAAATTGCACCACTACTTCTTCTTCTCGCCCTTTTCGGCCTTTTCCGGTTTGGCTTCGGCTTCGGCGCCTTCTTCGCCTTCGACTTCTTTCTTGCCCTTCTTGATGACTTCGGGCTCGGCGGGCGCTGCAGCATCCGCGGCAACGGCTTCGACGGGCTTCTCTTCTTCGACCTTGAGAGCGACGACGTGCGCCAAGACGCGTTCCGGATCGGTGATCAGCTTCATTTTGGCGGTGTCAATCGGCAGTTCTTTGGCACGGAGCTGCTGGCCAAGCATCAAACCGGTGACCTCCACCCTGAATTCGGTCGGAATCTCGGCGGGCAAGCATTCGATTTCGACTTCGCGAGTGACGACTTCGAAAACACCGCCTTGCTGCTTGACGCCAGCGGGTTCGCCGAAGGTGTGCACGGGGACTTTCACGCGCATGCGAACGTCCATGGCTACGCGCACGAGGTCGACGTGCAGCAGGTTTCCGGTCACGGGATCCACTTGCCAATCTTTCAAGATGGCGGGCTCGTGTTTGCCGGCGAGATCCACCTGGAAGAGCGTGTTGTGGCCGCTCTCAGAGCGGAGGATCGCTCCGATCTGCTTGGTGTTTAGTGCCAACGCGATGGCATTGCCTTTGCCGCCATAGAGGACGGCTGGAACCTTCCCCGTCAGGCGCAGGCGGCGGGCCTCGTTCTTGCCCCGATCGGAGCGGGGCGCTCCTTCTACGATAATTTGTGGTTGAGCCATACTTTCATTCCTTCCGTGAAATCTCTAACTTCATCAAAAGGACAGACAAGAGAGTCTGTCCTACTAAATAAACAACTCGCTGATCGATGTTTCTTCGTGAATCGAACGAATGCCGCGTGCTAGCAGGTCCGCGACGCTTAAGATTTTGATTTTGCCCATACCTTTTGCGGCTTCGCCTAGCGGGACAGAATCCGTGGCGACCACTTCTTTGATCTGGGAGTTCGCGATGCGCTCGATGGCCGGGCCGGAAAGCACGGCGTGCGTGCATGCGGCGTAAACTTGCGTGGCGCCTTCGCGGATCAGCGCTTCGGCGGTTTTCACCAGCGTGCCTGCGGTGTCGATGATGTCGTCAACGATCAGGGCGCTGCGGCCGCGGACGTCTCCGATCAGGTTCATCACTTCGCTGACGTCGACATCGACGCGGCGTTTATCCACGATGGCCAACGGAGCGTCGAGTTTCTTTGCAAAGAACCGGGCGCGTTCCACGCCGCCCGCATCCGGCGAAACGACCGTCAGATTCGGCAGATTCAAATGGCGGAAATGCTCGACCAGGACGGGAGAACCGTACAAATGGTCGACCGGAACGTCGAAGTAGCCTTGAATCTGCGGCGCGTGCAAATCGAGCGTCAACGCGCGGCTTGCGCCGGCTGTTTCCAGCAAGTCGGCGACGAGTTTTGCTGATATCGGAACGCGGGGCTTGTCTTTGCGGTCCTGGCGCGCGTAGCAGTAATACGGCAGCACCGCGGTAATGCGCCAGGCCGATGCGCGCTTGAATGCGTCGATCATCAGGAGCAGCTCTAACAAATGGTTATCTACGGGGTAGCAGCAGGGCTGCACGACGAACACGTCGGCGCCGCGCACGTTTTCGAGGATCTGGAAATAAATTTCACCATCACTAAAGCGTCCGAGCTTGGCCTTGCCCAGCGGCACTTCCAAATGGCGACAGATGCTCTCTGCCAGAGGCAGATTCGCGGTCCCCGAGAAAATTTTGAATCGGTCGTCGTTCACGACACTCGCGCTCCGTCAGCTCAGTTTTGGTCCGCACACTTCTTGGCCCAAACCTGGTTTCAAGGCATAGCTATGTGCTTCTGTGGAGACGCTGCGGATCAACCGAGGCAAAACAGAGGACACAAATCTACGTCAAACGAGTGCCCTGCATTTTACGAACGTACCTGTCAAGCGAGAGAGTCTCGCAAACAAAGGTCTGATCGTCCGGAAACCCAACAGCGGCTCGGCGCGCCTGCGCTGGGCTCGGGAAAACTCCAAACACCGCCGAACCGCTACCCGCCAGCGAGGCTTCTGCAGCTCCTCTTTGAAGCAAAGCCCGCTTGATTTGATCAAGACGGGGGTGACGCCGGAAAACGGGCCGCTCGAAATCGTTGGAAAGGCCGCTTCCCTGCGTGCTCCAACACAGAGCACAGAACTTCCAAAGTTTAGGGTCTGCGGCGCTTTTTGTCAATGTCAGCGGGCGGGCTTTGAGCCAGCGGTAAGCGTCCAGCGTGGGGACGTGAATGTCGCGCGGTGAAACGATGAGGATGGAGAGCTTGGGAATGTCCGGAAGCGGATAAATCTCGTTGCCGCGGCTGATGCCCAGGGCGCGGCCTCCAAAGAGGAAAAAGGGGACGTCGGCGCCGAGCGACGAGGCAATTTCGAGCAGGCGCGGCAGCGGCAGCTTGCGTCCGGTCAGCCGCAGAAAACCTAGCAAGGCAGCTGCGGCGTCGCTGGAACCGCCTCCCATGCCTCGCCCGGCCGGGATTGTTTTCTTGAGCTCGATCTGCACGCCGGAACGAATCTTGAGTTCATGGCGAAGCGCATCGGCGGCGCGGTAGACGAGATTTTTCTGAAAGGGTTCCTGGGAAAGGCTGGCATTGCCCAGGATCGAGAGCGAAATTCCCGTCTGCTTTGAAGCACGTAGGCGCAACTCATCGTGTAATGAAACGCTTTGGAAAATTGTGCGAAGTTCGTGGTAGCCGTCGGGACGTTTTCCAAGAATATCGAGGCGCAGATTGATTTTGGCAAACGCGGGGATGCGGACTTCGCGCATGCAGATTATTGCGGTTTCGCGTCTTGCGGCGAAGATTTTTGCGCCACGCGGTGTTTTACCTGGGAAAGTTTCTTTTCGATTTCAGCTATTTTTTCGTTTTCCACATCCGCCGGCAACGAACGGTGCCATTCGGCCAGCGACTTTTCCCATTCTATCGCCGCGAGGTCGGTGCGGCCGGACTTGGCATAGACGTCGGCGAGGTGAGAGCGAATGGTGGCATCGTGGCTCTCGCGTTCGACGGCTTTGCGAAGCGTCGCTTCGGCTTCGGCGAGTTTGTTCTCGCGGAAATAGATCCAGCCGAGGCTATCGAGATACGCTCCGCTATGCGGCTCTTCTTTCAGCGCGCGCTGCACGAGCGCCTCCGCTTCATCGAGCCGTATGCCAAGATCGCCGAGCATATAGCCGTAGTAGTTGAGCACCGGGGCGTTTCGCGGATTCACTTCGAGCGTCTTTTTGAACTCCGTTTCCGCGCGGTCGTAGAATTTCTGCCGTTCATAGATGGCGCCCAGCAGAAACCACACCATTTCGTTGTCGTGAGGTTCGCCGGGGATGGCCTCCGCGGTCCGGGCGGCTTCTTCGGCCTCTTTGTAGTGGCGGCCGCGCTCGTAGACCTGCGCAATATTCAGATAAATATCGCGGTCGGCTTCGGTCTTGGTGAGCTGCGAACGAAGAACCTTTACGGCTTCGTCCGTCTGGCCGTTCTCACCCAGCAGAAGGGCGTCGGACCTGCGCAGCCCCGGGTCGCTGGGATATTTTGCCAGGGCGTCCTTGCCGGCCTGCAGCGCTTTCGGCAAATCTTTCGCCGCGCGGTAGGTGTCCATGATGAGCATGCGCGAACGTCGATCTTCTTCTTCGCCAAGGCGGCCGAGTTCTTCAAAAGTGTAAATGGCGGCTTGAAAATTCTGCGTGTCGCTGTAAAGCTGGCCGAGTTGCTGGTACAAAATGGCCAGCGAACGCCGACGCGACGGGAGTGCGCTGGATTGCGACTTGAGGCCGGTGACGGCATCGGACAGCACGCGAATGGCATCTTCGTAGCGGCCCTGGGCTTCGTAAAGCATGGCCTCGTTGTACATGACTTCGAGGCTGCCAGGCGCGTACTGGCGGGCTTTCAATAGATTCTCTTCGGCGTGATCGAGCTGGTGTAGTTCCCTGTAAATCTGCGCTAGACGCAGATAGACGTCGGAATCGTCGGGCATCAAATCGGCGAGCTTCTGATAAACGGAGAGAGCTTCCGCGAATTTTTCTTCGGCGAGCAGTGTCTGGCCCAGGCCGCGCAAGTGGCTCAGTTCGGAGGGATCCAGGTCTACGGCCTTGCGGTAGGCGCCTTCCGCCTTCGCCAGGTCGTGGGTCTGCGTGTACGCATCGCCGAGAAGATCGAGCAGGGCTGGGGAAGGCGTGCGGCTGGTGATGCTTTCGAGCAACAAAACGGCGTCCGCGGATTTGCCTTCATCAAGGAGAAGCTGCGTGAGCTGTTCGACGGCAGGCTCGTTCTCGGGGTCCTGTTTTAAGAGACCGCGGAGAACTTCTTCGGCCTTGTCGTGCTCATTGCGCAAGCGGTAGAGCCGCGCCAACCAGAGCGCCGATTCCGAGTCCGTGGGATCCAGGCGATAGACTTCGCGGTATTGTTCGATGGCACGCGCCGCCATTTCCGATTGCGCGCTCGAAGTCAGATCGCCCAGGCTGCGCAAATAGATGCGGCCGAGAAGACGCCGCGTTTGCAGGTCATTCGGGTCACGCTTGAGGAGTTCCTGCGCTTCCGTTACCGCTTCGTGGACGCGCTGCGCTTTCCAGTACATTTCAGCCAGGCGTTCGCCGATGACGGGTGATTTCGGATCGAGCGCATAAGCCTTTTTGTAGGCATCTATGGCCTGGGTGGCGAATTCCGGTTGATTGGTCGTCTCGTATTGCTGCTCGAAGAGATGTCCCATCGCATAGTTGTAGTAAGCCTCGGCACGAGGGGAAGGAGCGGTTGACGATTCGGCGGGAGCCACGTCGGCCTTAGGTTGGGTCTGGGCATTCTTCTGGACTTGCGAGTCCGGAGAAGTTTGGGCGGCGGCCACCGCGCCGAGAAGGCAGGTGAAGAGTGTGGTGAGACTGATTCTTCTTAGGTTCATCGTAGCCCCAGAAACAAAAAGTATCCCATGCAGCCGGAACGCGGTCAAAAGTCAAAAGCACGTCGTTTCCAAGGCCCAAAGGCGCCCTTAACTAGGATGCAAGAAAATTCAAAAGAGTTGAAATGGAATCTTTGGATGCATCATCGCGCGAATTAAGCGGCCTGCCTTCTAGTGCAGGAAGTGCCGCATGCCTGTGAAGACCATGGCCATGCCAAGGCGGTCGGCGGCGGCAATCACATCGTTATCGCGGACAGAGCCCCCCGGCTGAATGACGGCGACCGCGCCGGCTTTGGCGGCCTCTTCGACGCCATCGGGGAAGGGGAAAAACGCATCCGAGGCAACGACGCTCCCAGAGAGCGGAGACTGCGCCTTCATTACGGCGATCTTTACGGAATCGACGCGGCTCATCTGGCCCGCGCCCACGCCGAGCGTCGCACCGTCTTTTGCAAAGACAATGGCGTTGGATTTGACGTGCTTGCAGACTTTCCAGGCAAAAAGCAGGGTTTGCATTTCCGAGGCGGTCGGGGGGCGCTTGGTCACTACTTTTAGCTGATCTTCCGCGATTTCGCCCAGGTCCGGCTGCTGGACTAGCACGCCGCCGAGGATGCGCTTTAATTGCAGTTCGCGATCGGGCTCGAGTCCGTTGGGCGGGAGTTCCAATAAGCGCAGATTCTTTTTCGCCGCGAAAATTGCTTTTGCCTTTTCGTCAAAACCCGGCGCGGCGATGCATTCCACGAAGAGCTTCGCGACTTCTTCCGCGGTTGCGGCATCGATTGCGCGATTGAAGGCCAGCACGCCCCCGAATGCAGAGACGGGGTCCGTCGCGAGCGCTTTCAAATACGCATCCAGGAGAGTTTCGCGCTCAGCGGTGCCGCAAGGTGTGTTGTGTTTGACGATGACGGCGACGGGCTGGCGGAATTCCGCCGCAAGGCTTCGCGCCGCTTCCAGGTCGACGTAATTGTTATAG
>DATEWL010000397.1:0-2568 GCA_035258025.1 Candidatus Acidiferrum sp.
AGAGCAACTACGCGGCGTTTGGATCAGGAATTGTCCCGGCGGGCGGGGGATTCGTGATGCACAATCGCGGCGGGCTGTTCACGCTAGATTCAACATCGCCGAACGCGTTGGCGGGACATAAGCGGCCGCGGCATACGATTATTCCGGGCTTTGCGCAGAATGGCGACAAGCGAATGGCGTTTGGAATTATGGGCGGATGGAATCAGGCGCAGGCGCATGCGCAGTTCATCGCAAATATCGCAGATTTCAAGATGAACATTCAGGCTGCGGTGGAAGCGCCGCGGTTTACGAAATATACGTTTACGGGTTGCGATGTGGAGATGGAGAACCGGTTTAATGGAAAAGTACGAGACGAATTGACGGCCAAGGGGCATCAGATCAAGTTGCTGGGGACGTTTTCGAGCAGAGTGGGCGGCGGGCAAGTGGTGTTGCGGGACTTCGCCACAGGCGTGAATTATGGCGCGTCGGATCCTCGGAAGGATGGTCAGGCGGCGGCGGAATTACCGTTTGAGTGACTGCTGTGAGATCTATAAAGGGTTGAAAAGGCCGGGCGAAGATTGCAAGGAAACTCCCGTGGAGTGTGAAAAAGGGGAAGGAATCTTCCCAGGCCAGGATGAAGTACAGGTCCAAGAGTTTCATAAGTAGTGTATTATGAGTGGATTGAAAGGTACAGGCTTGGCTCCCGAGTTGCACCTGTACCAATGGCCAGGGACGGTGCCCCGCAGCAACGCGTCCTGGGTATGGAGACCCAATGGGACTCGAACGGGTGGCACAAAGCTTCTTGAGGTATGTTTCCTTCTCAGTGTTGTGTATGGTGGTAAATCCCTCCGCAAAAGCTCAGACAGTCGACGTTTCGGGCAGTTACCAATGCACGCAAGCGATGGTGCAGGGGAAAGTGATCGCTTGCACGGCGGCGCCGTTGATCCTTAAGAATGACGGGCGGTTTGAGTTGCGAGGCTGGGAAGGCAGTTACCTTGTGGATGGGCAGTGGGTGACGCTCTCGGATTCCTTGACGAAGGCGCGCGCGAAGATCGTGCCGGGACACAAGATCGTGCTGCGCTATTACGGGAAACATGGTTGGGCGGAAATGACGTATGAGCGGCGCGTGGCGGAGATGGGCAAGGCGTCGCTAGGTTGATTTGACAGCCGCCTGGAGTTCTTCGGCTTGTAGCGGACATTTTGGCGAATCAAAGTGCATGTAGTAAGCAAAGACGTCAGCGTGCTGAGCTAAACTTCGCGCTCTTCGCTCGATGGCTTTGCGATCGTTGGTTGAATATCCTTCCTTTCGCAAACGCAAATAGCAAAAATCAGCGGTTCGCTTGTCCGGCGTGACTAGGTCATCGCTTTCGGCCAAGCAAAGTGCAACGTTTCGCTTGGTCAGAGCGCTAAATACATCCTCGACAAACCAGGATGGGTGCCGAAATTCGACGGTGCAGCGGGCGTTATTCGGCAATTCCGGAAGAAAGTCCTGCAAGAGTTTCAAATCTAATTTCAGATTGGGCGGCAGTTGAAACAGAACTGGACCGAGCTTGTTCGCCGCTTGCAGCGGTTTTAAGGAAGCGACGAATTTTGCCGTCGTTTCGGCCACGTCTTTGAGGCGCTTTATGTGTGTGATGCTTTGATGCGCCTTTATTGCGAATTTGAAATCGGGGGGAGTTGCAGCTATCCAATTGTCTTGCAGTTTTTCCGTGGGAAAGCTTCGAAACGTGTAGTTCACTTCCACTGAATTCAGACGGCTGGAGTAGTAGCCCAGGAACTTGGCGGAAGCGAGTTTCGCCGGGTAGAAATCAGGTTTCCATTTGGCGTAAGCCCAGCCTGAAACTCCGCAAAAGTTTTTTCCCATATTTGGCGGCCACTTCCTCGATCTCTAGTGTACGTCTTGTTGCCAGCCGCGGCCGCGGAGGACTTTGCCGGCGGTCGCGCCGGTGAGCTTGCCGTGATCGTATTCGATCTGGCCATTGACGATGGTGTAGGCGATACCTTCGGAGAGTTGCGCGGGGCTGACGAAGGTGGCTTTGTCGATGATCGTAGCCGGATCGAAGATGGTGACGTCGGCGAAATAGCCGGGTTTGAGGATGCCGCGGTTTTCGAGATGTTCGCGCTGTGCGGGAAACGAAGTGATTTTGCGGATGCCGGCTTCTAGCGGCATCAGATGTTCGTCGCGGACATAATGGCCGAGGAAGCGCGGCATGGAGCCGAAGGCGCGAGGATGCGTGTGCGGCTCGAAGATGGGGCCGTCGAGGGACATTTCGTTGGCGTCGAGGCCGATGCTGGTCCATCGCTGCTCGAGGCCGGTGTGGATGTCTTCTTCGCTGGCCATGAAATAGAGGGCGCCGGTTTGCGCGGAGTCGGCGATGACGAAATCCATGAGAGTGTCTTCAGGGGATTTGTTCCAGACTTTGGCGACGTCCGCAACGGTTTTGCCTTCGAACTGTTTTAGTTCAGGATTTTCAATGGAGGCAAGCAAGACGCCAGCGCCGCCGCCGCAATCGTAATAAAGATTTTCCCAGTTGGGATGATCGCCCTTCAATTCCTCTTTGATGCGTGCGCGCACAACGGGATCTTTCA
>DATEWL010000398.1:0-5106 GCA_035258025.1 Candidatus Acidiferrum sp.
TTGTGTTTCCACCTCAATTTCGCCGAACCACCCGAGCCGTCCAAGTGCGCGCACATCCGACTCGACTCTCTTCAACTCGAGTTTCGCGCCAGCGCGCGACGAAATCTGCGCCTGCACCGCACCCTGAGTGATATGCCGCAAACCTACAAACGTAACCTCATCAACTATGGGAGTCGAGAGTTCGAGAAAGGCAGAAGCCATGCCACGATTCGGTGAGCCAGCTTCGTTTCCTAAGGCCGCCTGCGATGCGCCCCCGACAAACAATAGTCCGCCAACGCCCGCTACAATGAGCCAACGCACGATCATCCCTCCTTGCACCAGGAGGATGACTTAACGGATGAGCACCGCCTTCGCGGGGTTGTCTCTTACAGCCAAAGTTTCAGCTGAATATGAATGCGGTTTGTGTACGCGCTTATGCTCTTCCTCTATTTGCAGGAAGCACGTCGTAGGGCCTCATCATTTCGTTGGCTTCGTGTTCCAGAATGTGGCAGGAAGCTGCGAAGTTTCGCCGGCAGAGCGCTATCGTCCTTCGCATGAGCTTTGGAAACTCGAAACTGAAATACCTGCAAGAACTGATCGTTGAGAACGATCCTGCTTCTCGCAGCCTCCTTGAAATCGATAATCGGATCAAGCCTCTCGCCGGCACCACTGCGGTACCACCAGTACGGGGATGCCCACCTGTTTTTTACTCTGCCAAACCAGCAGCCCTGCACACGTGCCCTGCACACGTTGACTTCCTTCTCTCTGCGAAACTAAGATGCCTCGCCGTGCCTAAACCCCGTCGCGCTTTCCGCCTGCCTCACCCCCAGCCGCTCGACGCTCTTAGCTTCGCCCGCTTCACGGGTATCCCGACCTTTATGCGACTGCCCCACATCGCGCAGCCCGAGGAACTGGAGGTAGCCATCATCGGCGTCCCCTTTGATGGGGGCACAACTTATCGTCCTGGCCCGCGCTTCGGGCCGCGCCATGTTCGCGTGCAGTCCGCGATTATCCGCCCGTGGAACCCTGTGCTCCACGTGAATCCTTTTGCGAAGCATCGAGTCGCTGACTTTGGCGATCTCCCAGTGAATCCACTTTCCATCGAGGACTCTTTTCTGCGTATCGAGCAGGGAATTGCGCCTCTTCTCAATGCGGGTGTGCGTTGCGTTTGCGTGGGTGGAGATCACTCCATAAGCCTGCCTATTTTGCGGGCCGTTGCAAAAAGGCATGGCCCCGTTTCACTCATTCAATTCGATGCTCACAACGATTTGTGGGACGAGTATTTCGGCAGCAAGTATTCTCACGGCACGCCTTTCCGCCGGGCCTTTGAAGAAGGCCTCCTGCGAGACGGTGGTGTCTTACAGGTTGGCCTTCGCGGACAAGTCTATGGAGAAGATGATTTCGATTTTGCCCGTGCCCATAAAGTGAGAATGGTTACCGCGGAGGAATTTCACAAAAAAGGCCTCGCAATCGTTCAGCGTCATCTGCGCGCCTTCCGCGGCAAGCCCGTATACGTCACCCTCGATATCGACGTCGTGGATCCCGCTTACGCCCCCGGCACTGGAACTCCGCAAGTGGGCGGCCTGACCAGCACTCAAATCCTCGAACTCGTTCGCGCCCTGCGCGGCCTCGACATCATCGGATGCGACCTCGTCGAAGTCTCCCCGCCCTACGACACTGGAGAAATCACCTCACTTCTGGCCGCCAATCTGCTTTACGAACTGCTCTGCGTCCTCTAGATGCCAGTCCTCGCGCGCAAACTTCGCCTGCACGATTATTTCGCGCTCGCCTTCGGTACCATGATCGGCACCGGCTGGCTTGTCCTCATGGACGATTGGCTCGGCCGCGGCGGTCCTGCTGGCGCGGCGCTTGGTTTCGCCATCGGCGGACTCATTCTGCTTCCTGTCGGATACGTCTACGGCCAGTGGGTAAAGCGCCTTCCCGACGCCGCTGGTGAAGCTGCCTACACCGCGCAAGTTTTCTCGCCCATCGTCAGCTATTTCACCGGCTGGATGATGCTTCTTGCTTACTTCATCGTCTGCCCGTGGGAGGCTGTCGCCCTCGGAAAAATCGCCGCCTACATTTTCCCGTGGCTCGATTCCTTCGAGCTTTATCGCGTCGCGGGCCAGCCTGTCTTTCTCCCTCGGCTCATCCTGGGCACCGCGCTCACATTGCTTCTCGCCACCATCAACTATCGCGGCATCCGCCTCAGCGCAGACTTCCAGAAAGCCATGTCCTCCATGGTCCTGCTCATTTTCCTGGTTCTTGTCTGCATTAGCGGCGTCCGCGGCGCGCCCGCGAATTTTCATCCTGCTTTTCGTGCAACTCCCTTCCTCTCCATCCTTCTCACTCTCCAAATCGTTCCATACTTCCTGACCGGCTTCGAGTCCGCCCCCAAATACGCCGAAGAAGCCAGTCAGGAGTTCCGCCCGACAAGCTACATGCAAGCCATCGGCCTGGCTCTCGGAGTCGGCGCACTCTTCTACGCGTTCTGTATCCTCGCGGTCGCCTACATTGCCCCGTGGCAATCTCTCCTCGGCAACCGTTTCGCCACCGCCGTCGCCTTCGAACACGGCCTCGGCAAACACTGGCCCGTTCAACTCATTCTCGTCATGGCGCTCTTCGGCCTCTTCCAATGCTTCAACGGCAACTTCGCCGCCTCCACGCGCCTGCTTTTTGCCTATGCGCGCCGCGGCACAGTCGCACCACGCTTCGCCACCATTCACGCAAAATTCTCCACGCCGTCCGTTGCCGTCATCGGCATCACAGTGGGTACTCTCATCGCGCTACTTCTCGGCGATTACATCCTTGTTCCCGTCACCGAGGTTGGCTCAATGGCCTCCGCGCTGGGCTGGCTAGCCGCCTGCCTCTCCTTCTGGCTCGTCGACCCGCGACCCCGCATGCGCGCAATCACTACCCTCGGCATCATCGTCTCCCTCCTTTTCGTGCTCATGAAACTGATCCCCGCCTTCCCCGGCCACTTCACAACCGCCGAATGGATCGCCCTCTTCATCTGGCTACTCCTCGGCGCCATCCTTCACCGGCGTTCCGCTCGCGTCACGCCGTCGGATGTAAAATGAGTGCTCCGTTTTGCACCCGGACAGTTGTTAGACATTGGCGACTCCGAGCTCTCTCGTGCCGTCATGTATACTCTCGAAGGAGTCTGACGCGCGTGTATTCATGATCCCTTTCCTGCATCTCGGACCTTTGGCCATTCCCACCTTTGGGTTGATGGTAGCCCTCGGCATGCTTGCCGCGGCGTATGTTTTACAGGCCGATTTCAATCGCCGAAGATCGCAGCTCCAGAGCATTTCCGCCAGAAACGAAAAGGACGAAGGGTTTTTGATCATCGGAATCGCCGGACTTGCAGGCTTGATTGGCGCGAGGCTTTACCACGTTCTCGAGAGTCCGCACGAGTTCTTCGCGGACCCTTGGCCACAGCTCATCAGCCGTTACGGATTCGCTTGGTTTGGCGGATTTCTCGGCGGCTTTATCGCTTTGGTGATTTTGGCGCGCTGGTGGAAAATCCCCGTTCTCGAATTCCTGGACATCTGCGCGCCGGCTGCATGCGTAGGCTACGCCATTGGGCGCATCGGGTGCTTGCTCTCCGGCGATGGAGACTACGGCATTCCGACTTCGCTTCCCTGGGGCATGAGTTTTCCAAACGGGCTCGTCCCGACAACACAGCGAGTGCATCCCACTCCGCTTTACGAATTTTTCATCTGGCTCGCGATTGCCGCGTTTCTTTGGCACATGGGCACGAAGTCCCTCAAGGGACCCAAAGCCAAGGGAGAAATTTTTTGCAATTATTTGATTCTCACCGGCATTGCCAGATTCCTGATCGAATTTATTCGCATCAATCCACGTTCGTTTTTCGGCATGTCGAATGCCCAAACGGCAAGCGTTGTTTCTATCCTTCTTGGCGCGGTGTTACTTTGGCGTATTAAGAGCCGATTCCACGGACGGAAAAAAGAGCACCGCATCGTAGAGCATATCGCCTCGCGCGGAGACGTTCTCCAGCCGGAATACCACCGTCCGACGCCAGAATGCCCGCATCCCGAGCGCTGGCACATGTACGATTCGATGAGCGCCGAAGTCGAGGTGCTCGATTTCTTGAAAGCGATTGTCACCACGATCAAGCCTGAGCTTGTCGTGGAGACAGGTACATTTTCAGGGCTAAGCACCCTGCGTATCGCGGAAGGGCTCAAGGCCAATGGTTTCGGCCGCGTCATCACTTGCGAATACGATGCGAAAGTGTTCGCGCTCGCGCAGCAGCGCTTCGACTCTTCCGGTCTCGGCCAATGGATTGACGCGCGCAACGAATCCAGCCTGGACATGAAAGTCGAAGGCCGCATCGACCTTCTCTTCTGTGACAGCGATGCGCCCCTTCGCGAGCAGGAAGTCCGCAAATTTCTTCCGCAAATGAACCCGCACGGCCTCATCCTCATGCACGACGCAAGTTCATTGATGAAAACGGTTCGAGAAGGCGCCCTCAAGCTGGAAGCGGAGGGACTGCTTTCCGTTCTGCTATTGCCTACGCCGCGGGGTTTGGTTGTTGCGCAAAAACGCGAAGGGCGGAGCTAGAAGTGCCGTAAGACGCAAACAGTGATCGTAGGATCATAGCATTTGGCGCAAAACATACTGCAAGATCCCGCCGTGATGGTAGTAGGAAACTTCCTCCGGCGTATCGACGCGGGCAATCGCGGTGAAAGTCTTCGTCGATCCATCGTTGGACTTGGTCCGCACAGTGATTGCTTTCTTTGGCGAAAGCGACGCGACGCCTTCGATTTCGGAGACCTCGTGTCCATTTAGTCCAAGCGTCTCGCGATTTTCGCCCGACTTGAATTCCAGCGGCAGCACACCCATTCCAACCAGATTGCTTCTATGGATGCGCTCGTAGCTCTCCGCAATCACGGCGCGCACGCCGAGCAAACGAGTCCCTTTGGCCGCCCAATCGCGCGATGATCCCGATCCGTACTCTTTTCCGGCAAGGACAATCAGCGGCACACCGGCTTCGCGATACTTCACTGCGGCATCATAAATCGTCATTTTCTCATTGCCCGGCAGGAAGTGCGTCCAGCAGCCTTCGGTTCCGGGGGCGAGTTGATTGCGCAAACGAATATTCGC
>DATEWL010000399.1:0-2543 GCA_035258025.1 Candidatus Acidiferrum sp.
CAAAGGCCGCTTCATCGACCTGCGCGTTTCTATCATGCCCGCCAGCCACGGCGAAGACGCCGTGCTGCGCGTACTCGACAAGGAAACGCTCTCCGAGAAATTCCAGAGCCTGAGCCTGGACGTGGTCGGCTTCTCCGATCTTGAAGTCAAACGATTCCGCCGCTACATTCAAGAGCCGTACGGCATGGTGCTCGTCACTGGACCGACAGGCTCGGGCAAAACCACCACTCTTTACGCCGCCATCAACGAAATCAAGACCGACGAAGACAAAATCGTCACCATTGAAGACCCGGTGGAATATCAGCTCAAGGGAATCACGCAAATTCCGGTGAACGAGAAAAAGGGCCTCACCTTCGCGCGGGGCTTGCGTTCCATTCTTCGCCATGACCCCGACAAAATCATGGTCGGCGAAATCCGCGACCAGGAAACCGCTCAAATCGCCATTCAATCTGCCCTCACTGGGCACTTGGTCTTCACTACCGTCCACGCGAACAACGTTACCGATGTTATCGGACGCTTCATCAACATGGGTGTCGAGCCTTACAATTTCGTCTCCGCCCTGAACTGCATCATGGCGCAGCGCCTTGTGCGCGTGATTTGTGAAAATTGCAAGCGTCCAAAAAACTTTTCGCCGGCCGAACTAAAAGAAGCCGGCCTCGATCCAGCAGCATGGTCCAACGTAGTTCTTTCCGAAGGCGCCGGCTGCCTGGAATGCTCTGGCACGGGCTTTCACGGCCGTACCGCCATCTGCGAACTACTCGACTTGACGGATCGTATCCGCGAAATGATTGTGGACCGCCGCCCAACTTCCGAAATCAAGCGCATCGCTCGCGAGGAGGGCATGATCACTCTGCGTGAAAGCGGCTTGGCCAAAATCCGCGCAGGTCTTACTACCGTCAAAGAAATTAATAAGGTGACCTTCGTTGAGTAGCATGGCCACATTCCACCAGGGAATTTATAAGAGCAACCTCGTGCGGCGCGTCGCTCGCTGGCTCGAAGCCACGCCTCATCCACCCCTTGCCATCGAGATAGGTCTGGACAGTGTCGCCGGCGCGCGCTGGACGCGGACCGGCGGTGTGGACGGATTCAGCGTCGAGGTTCTTCCCCCCGGAGCTCTGGTTCCCTCTGCGGTCGAAACCAACATCATTAATCCCGCTGCTCTCAAGTCCGCCATTTCCGGCGTGTGCTCCACCTTGCGCGCCAAGGAAGAGAGCGTCGCCCTGATTTTGCCCGATCCGGTCATACGCGTCTTCGTCCAGCATTTCGACGACTTTCCTCGTTCGAAAGAAGAAGCCGATCCCATGCTGCGCTGGAAACTAAAAAAGAGCGTGCCCTTCGAAGTCGACGAAACGCTCATTTCCTACATGCGGCAAGCTCCTCGCGAAGCCGGAGTGGACGTTGTCACCGCGCTCGCTCGCTTGCGCATCATTCGCGAGTATGAATCTCTGGCCGAAGCGGCCGGGCTGCATCCTGGAGTCGTGCTCAGTTCCTCCCTGGCAGCCATTGCCCTGGTGGAGGAACACAAACCTACACTCCTCGCGCGTGTTTCCGGTCCGTCCTTGACGACTGCCATCGTCCGCGAAGGCGTGCTCTGCGGCTATCGCTGCACGGAACTGCCCGCGCGCGGCGCTGACCTTACGCCGCACATGTTGCTCGAAGACATTTATCCAGTTGCCGCGTATTACCAGGACACCTGGCAGGAAGGAATTCAATCGGTGCGCGTTGCTGGGCTTGGCGCGCGTTTGCCGGAATTTGTGCAGCCGCTCGAGGAGGAATTTCACTGCGAGGTCCGTTCGCTGCTTCAAGCGGGTCTTTCTGACGGGCGCATTCCCTCCGACGCGCGTGAGATGGCCGGCCGCGAACTGGACGGTTTGGTCGGCTGGATGTTGCATCGTGGTTAGAATAGTTGGCTTCGGGTTTCGTGAGAGGAAGCAAAAGGAGAAGAATGAGGATTCGGCTCAATCTAGCCACCAAGCCTCTTGAGGCGCACCGGAAATTCATCGCCGGTTCTGGCCTGCTGGGTGTCATCGCAGCCATCGTCTTCCTGAGCCTCGGCTGGCACGTCTACCTGGCGCGCAAAGCCAACGCCGAAATGCGCGCCAAATCCGCGAAGATACTCCAGCAGGTGGCGGAGCTCGAACGGCAGCGCGCATCCTTGGAACACTTCTTCAACCTCGATGCGAATCGCAATCTGCACGACCGCGCCGCTTTCATCAATAGCCTCATCGACGCTCGGAGCTTCAACTGGACCCTGATGTTCATGGATCTTGAAAAAGTTCTTCCCGCCGGTGTGCGCGTTGTCAGCATCGAACCGAAACAGGAGAAAGGCCGCATCGAGGTGAAATTCACCATCGGCGCTGCCAGCGATGAGGCCAAGCTCAAGTTCTTGAAAGCCCTGGAAGACTCGAAAACTTTTACGAGCATCGAACTGATCGGCGAGCACCGCCCCACTCCAGGGACAAATGTTGATCAGATCGTTGTGGAATTGAGTGCGGAGTACTTGAGGAGCTGATGCACCGCGACTTCACATTGCAAAAACGCGC
>DATEWL010000400.1:0-5884 GCA_035258025.1 Candidatus Acidiferrum sp.
CACCGACGTCGCCAAGTACCTGACCGCGAAAGGCGTGACAGCCTTTGTGCTCAAGTACCGCGTCGCACACACCGGCGAGGATGCCACCGAGGAATTTACGGCGCTGTTTGCAGACAGGCAGAAATTTCAACAGATATTAGACAAGGTGGTCCCCCTGTCCATCGCCGATGGGTTGGCAGCGGTCGCCTATGTTCGGCAGCACGCGTCGGACTGGGGAGTTTCCTCCGATCGCGTTGGCATTATCGGATTCTCCGCTGGTGGAACGGTCGCTGCCGGAGTTGCCTTTCGTTACGCGCCGGATGGCCGGCCCGCCTTCGCAGCCCTGATCTATGCCGCCGCGGGCAGGCTTAAAGATTCTCACGTTCCCGTGGATGCGCCGCCCGTATTTGTCGCCGCTGCCACCGATGACAATCTCGGACTCGCACCGGACAGTGTCGCTTTGTACGAACAGTGGACCAGCGCCCGCAAACCAGCTGAACTGCACATGTACGAGAAGGGTGGCCACGGCTTCGGGATGCGAAAGCAAAACCTACCTACGGATCATTGGATCGACAGGTTTGCTGATTGGCTGGAGTTACTTGGTTTGCTGAAGAACTGACCACCAAAGGTTGGTGGCGATTGCAACTGGCTACCTCTGATAAGTCCGGTAAGAGCGTCTACCACGCACGAGTTTTGCAAACGGTCATAGAAACGCTCGGTGGTTGAGGAGACTTTGCACGATTTGCGTTGTACAATCCCGCTCGAATGCGCGGGGGGTGGCAGATAGATGTCGAATCCTGGGCGACATTTCGTGGCGGTCATTGGCGGTGCGATTTCAGGCTCGGTGGCGACGGAGATTCTGGCGGATCACGGAATTCGAGTCGCCGTGTTCGAGCAGAACACGCGGCCGTACGGCAAGATCGAAGACGGTCTGCCGCGTTGGCACGTCGAGCAGCGCAAACAGGAATACGCGCGCATCGACGCACGCATGAAGAAGCAGAATGTGTATTTCATCCCCTCTATCAAGTTGGGCAGGGATTTTAGTCTTCCCCAGCTTTTCGAGTGGGGCTTTTCGGCGGTGATTCTCGCCAATGGCGCGTGGCGCGACCGGGAACTGGGCGTGCCGGAAGCAGAGCAGTACGTCGACAAAGGCCTCGTTTACCAAAATCCTTTTATCTACTGGTACAACCACAAGAACGAAAAGGACTACAAAGGACCGCGCTATGAAACGCCCGACGAAGCCGTAGTGGTGGGCGGCGGGCTGGCGTCACTTGACGTGGTCAAGGTGCTCCAGCTTGAAAACTACGAACGTGCGTTAAGGGCTCGCGGCATACAGACCAGCATGCATGAGTTGGAAAAAAGTATTCCGGAGGTATGCAAAGCGCACGGCATCAAGCCGGAAGAGTTGGGCGTAAAGGGCTGCCTCTTGATTTATCGCCGCCGCGAACAGGACATGCCGCTGGCGCAGCCACCCGACAATGCGATGCCCGAGCAGATCGCAAAAACAGAAATGGTTCGGCAGAAAATGCTGCGCCTGGCGCGCGACAAATTCCTGTTTCGCTTCCAGGATCGCAGGCTGACGACCGGGATCATCGTGGAAAATGGACGGCTCGCGGGGCTGAAGGTGGTTGAAACGAAAATCGAAGGCCGCAAGGCTGACCCGATTCCTGGTTCGGAACAGGAGCTCCGCGCGCCGCTGGTCATTTCTTCGATCGGCTCGGTGCCGGAGAAACTTTCTGGGATCAACATGAATGGTGAATACTACACATTCTCTGGCAATGATCTGCCGCGGTACACCGCCGTGGACCGCGTATTCGGCGTCGGAAACGTCGTCACCGGACAGGGGAACATCCGCGTGTCGCTGGTGCACAGCCAGAAAGTGACCAAGCGCGTGATCGATTGCATGAAGAGCGACGATGGAAACGCTGGTGCTGGAGCCGGCACTGCGGAACAGAAAGTCGCCAGTGCCATGGACGCGATTGGGAAGCAGTTGGAAGTGATCCCACAGCTTTCAGACGACCAGATGGCGAAGGTGGAGCGCCAAGTTCATACCCTGCAGCAAAAAGCGGGCTTCACTTCCGACTACGACTCCTGGATTGCCAAGGTGACTCCGCCCGATCTCGAATAGATCGTATTGCTACTGCGCGGGGTGGATGATCCATTCCGTAATGTATTGGCGGATTTTCTCCCGGTGAACATTTCGGTAGGCTGGATAATCCAGAGAGATTCCCTTATCGGCGCGGCTGATCAGGATGTAGGACTCGAGAAGTCCTTCGTCGGAAATTTTGACGAGAGCGGCCAGAGCCGGATCAAGCTGCTGGATTTCTTTCTTTTTCATTTCTTCCTTCACGCGGTCCACGACTCCCTGAAAACCATCCACTTCTTCAGGCAGGCTGTGCCGGTATTCCTTTTCCGCGGGAAACTCTTTCTGGAATTTTTCACCGTGCCACACGGCTCTGAAAAGAGTGTACGAGAACCATGCATCGGTGCCGTCTTTTTTGGCGCTGGCCTGCATCGTGGAGGGATCGATAGTGATAGTGGTCTGATTTTTGCCTTTGTCTTCGATCTGGTTTGGCGGGACGATGCGCGGATTAGCGAGCAGCATCTTTTGTGCTTTTGCCCACTGGCTCAGCCCCATCCAGGACCGCTGGTCGTAGGGATTCCCGACAATAGCGCCGATGAACTGTTCCTTGGCCTCGCTGGCTCGGCCCTGGGCGACTAGGTCATCGCCCCAATAACGATAGGCGGTCTCGCGGTTGGGATCGATCTCGACGGCGCGTGCGAACCACTTATCCGCTTGTTCGTGATCTTTTTTCTTGAAATAAACGTCGCCTGTAAACAGTGCCGCGTCGTATTGATGGGGATCGAGAGCAAGCGCCCGCGCATAGGCTGCAATAGCAGCGTCCAGATCGCCTTTTACAAACGCGGCTTCGCCTTCCTGCATCGCTGCCTGGACTTCAGCCGTTCCGGCAAAGGCCATTTCGCCGCCATCCTCGGGAACCGACAACACTATCTTGAGGAGATTGCTATCGTCCCCCGCCGCCTTTGCCTCGTCGGCGAGTTTTCTAGCCCGCGCGCGCTCTTCCTTACGCTCAGATACGTTTGCGAGGGTAGCGGAGTGGGCGAGCGTCGCAAAGCTGAGGCGTTCCAGGACTGCCACATCGCTGGGTTTCTCTCCGTGGAGCTTCTGAAGAAGCGGCAGGGCATCCACAAAATTATTACTTTCATAGAGAGCAAATGCCTGCGTTCGACGCGATTGATAACTATCGTCGGTCTGGGCCAGCAACGATTGCGGCAAAACGAATGCAAGCGCCAAGCAGAGCACGCGCAAGCTCGCAGTCCATTCCAGACGGAAATGACTGACGAAACGCGGGAGCCTTTGCGCCATGATCACCTCGCGAGGACTGATCACGTATTCCCTCCATTGGACACTGTTCGATTGGGAAGAGTTGCCGAGACTATGGGCTATGCAGAGTTGCGAAAACAAGCGAGCTTATGGGCTGGCTTATCTGGAAAGTTGGTTTTCGCCCAGCTTTTTCAGACGATCGCGGAGGCGGCGCTGCAGCGGCGTTGGCGTGTTGGGATTGAACGCGACGAGATACCAGAGCGGCTGACTGCGATCCTTGCTGAGCCAAGTCAGAGTGCCTGCATCGGCGTTCGGATGGCGGGCGACATTTTCGCGAATCGCGCCATAAGGATGCTTGGCCAGTTTATTCAAGGTCTTCGCGTTGGCGCGCGGGTGCTCGCTGATCAGCCGAAGCAAATAGTAATCTTCCTCGGGGGCTTGTTTGACGAGCTTTTCGAGCATTTCCGGTTTAGCATCGGCGCTCAGCACGAGGCCGATCTTTTCGTCCCACGCCGTGTTGATTTGGTTGAGTTCGCGGGTGCGCGCGTGAATCAGGTCTTCCAGGATGCGGCGCTCCTGCTGCAGCCGGGCGATCGGCAAATCGGTGCCTTCGAGCGAGTCGAGGACGCGCAGCAGATGCTGGCGCTCACCGAAGACGATTTGCGAGGTGCGCGTCACCGCGCCCTTCTCTTTTTCCTTGTGCTGCACCAGGTCGGATCGTCGCATTGTCAGATTGCTCCAGCCGAATCGTTTCCCAAGCTCGTACGCCAGGAACGCACTAGCCGCCGCCAAACCCATGGATTGCACTTTGGGGAGTGGGTAAATCGTTTCTTGGTGGCTCAAGCGAATTATGTTCCGGGCACCGCATGGGGTAAAGTTTGGTGCGTGTTGTATGTGCCCGATGTGCAACCGTCTGCCGCACTGGCGAAAGCACGCGAACCAACAAGGACTGCAAAACCTATGAATGCGTTTGAAGAGCATAAGGAAGAGCTGGAGCATTTTGAGCAGATGTACGGACGGGAGCGCGGCCGGCTCGCTGTGTCGCTGGACCGGATGACGAATGCGTTAGTGCTGGTCGGACAGCACGGTGTTTACTGCACCAGCCAGCGAAATGCGGCTGTTCCGGCGATGGATTTGCGGATCATCACTCAGGAACTGGAGCACGCGAAGCAGCTTGTGCAAGCGGTGATGGAAGAATTGAAACGGGCCCGGGGGTGAGGTGGAGTGATTAGCGAATAGTGAGTAGTGGCGGAAGGGACGGCGGGACTTAAGAGGTGATCAAAAAAGGATTCGTGTCGCGTTCCTGGCCGATGCTGGTCAAACGGCCGTGTCCGGGATAGACGATCGTTTCGTCTGGCAACAGCATCAGCTTGCCACGAATCGAGTCCGTGATTTGATCCATCGAACCGCCCCACAGATCGGTGCGGCCAATGCTGCCAGCGAAGAGAGTGTCGCCCGCAAAAAGCCGCGGAACAGGTACGGCGATTGCCCCAGCGTCCTTTGGCAGGTAGAGGCACACACTTCCCGGCGTGTGGCCCGGCGTGTGGATCACGTTGGCTTGGAACGAGCCCCAGCTCAGCGCGTCACCTTCTTTCAAAAGCTGGTCGACGTCCGTGATTTCAGGGGTGGCAACGCCGAGGAAGGCGGCTTGCACTTCCATCCCTTGATAAAGCGGCAGATCGTCGCGATGCATTAAGATGGGAGCGCCGGTGTATTGCCGCAGCTTGCTTAGCCCGCCGACATGATCGATGTGAGCATGGGTGCTGACGATGGCTTTGACTGTCAGCTTGTGCCTGCCGAGGAGCTCCAGAATGCGGGTGACTTCGTCACCCGGATCAATCACCAGCGCTTCGCGAGTGACGGGGTCTCCGATGATGGAGCAATTGCATTGGAGCATGCCGACCGGAATGGTGATGTGGATGAGTCCTTGCGAGACAGCGTCGAAGGTGGGTGCGGCGTCGCTCATGAGTTTAGATTATATCATCCACCGCGGCCGATTCAGGAATGCGGCAGTCACGGATGGCCCTTCACTTTGTTAAGCTGATGGAAGAAGAGGACGAATAGAGATGGAAGAGACCGGCGCCGCGATCGAAACGCCGCTTGCCGCAGTACACAAAAGTGCCGGCGCGACCATTGGAACGTGGTTCGGCTGCGCGTTGCCGGACTATTGGACGGATCCGCGAGCCGAGCAGGAGTTTGCGCGCAAGACCGTTGCGCTGATCGACAAGAATTACCGCGCCTATCTTTCATTCACAGGGCCGGACCGCGTGCGTTATTTGAACGCCATTCTGACCAACGACATAAAGACCCTGTCGGCTGGGCAGGGCAATGTGTCGCTGCTGCTGAATCCGCAGGGCCACATCCTCGCGGAAATCGAGACGTACGCGCTGCCCGAAAGTCTGTTTTGTGTTTCTTACGCGATGATTCGAGAACGGCTCATCGAAGTAGTGGAAAAATACATCATCATGGATGATGTAACGCTGAAGGATGAATCGCAGCGTTTCGGAACTTTGGGGATTGAAGGGCCGCGAGCAGCGGCGGTCGCCCAAGCAATTGCTG
>DATEWL010000401.1:0-2173 GCA_035258025.1 Candidatus Acidiferrum sp.
TGTCTATGACGCAAGGGAAATACGTGGAGCTTTCCGTGCGGGCTGACGTTTGGCGCCGCTGGAAAGCGGGAGATTCGCTGCATACGATTGGGCGTGCCGTGGACAGGCCGCATACGTCCATTCACTGCCTGCTGGCGCGTCACGGTGGGATTGTCCCGGCAGTCCGTCGGCGCTCACGGCGCGTACTCACAGCCGTTGAGCGAGAGGACATCTCGCGAGGGGTCGCTTCCGGTACATCGCTTCGTAAGATCGCCGAGCTTCTGGACCGCGCCGCGTCGACGGTGAGTCGGGAAGTGGCCCGGCATGGTGGCCGTCCTGAGTATCGAGCCAATGAAGCGGATGAGCGAGCCTGGGACTCGGCCTTGCGGCCGAAACCCTGCCTGCTTGCTATCCATGAGAAGCTGCAGGAGATCGTTGCGAGTAAACTGCTGTTGGACTGGTCGCCGGAACAGATTTCCGGATGGCTGACGAAAAGCGCCTGCCATCCTGTATGATTCGTCGGACAAAATTGCGTTCCGAAAGCGATCTGGGAAATCCTTGTTCTAGGCGCAGTTCAACAGCCAGCTGCAATAGGTCGGCCTCGGAGAATACATTTCTTGAGGAGTCGACTAACTTCTGCCGGAATTGATTCCTGAGAGTGGCTTCTCTTGGGTTAAGGGTCTTCATCGCTACCTTGGGTATATGTACCTATCCCCGCAACCTATGATGTTTAGCAAAAGAAGGGACTTATGCCTCCCTAAGATTTCATTTGCTATTCGCGAATCGCGAATATAGAATATAAACCATGAACCTGAAGCCCCAAGACGTCGTGGTTGCGCTGAAGCTCTTCGGCTATCCGAACGGTCGTCCAGCAATGTCGATTGTAGCGAGTGATCTCGGCCTTAGCCCGTCGGAAGTTCATGGAGCCATTCAGCGCCTGAGAAGCTCGAAGCTTCTGCATGGTCCCGCGCTGAAAGACAAACTGAGTATTTCTGGTCTTGAAGAATTCTTGGTCCATGGACTGAAATACGCCTTTCCTGCGGAGCACGGCGAGGTGACGAGGGGCGTTGCCACTTCGTATGCAGCCGAGCCGCTGAAGAGTGAAATCGCGACCTCGAACGATTTGCCGCCAGTCTGGCCCTGGCCTGACGGCGAAACCCGTGGTGTTGGCCTCGATCCTCTCTACAAAAGCGTGCCGCATGCCGCGTTACGTGACCCAGCGCTCTACCAATTTCTGGCGCTCGTAGATGCAATTCGGGATGGACGCGCGCGCGAGCGAAATCTAGCTGAGCGCGATTTAGTCCAC
Organism: Candidatus Acidiferrum sp.; assembly: GCA_035258025.1. GTDB lineage: Bacteria > Acidobacteriota > Terriglobia > Acidiferrales > UBA7541 > Acidiferrum. The sequence continues at coordinate 1,286 of DATEWL010000401.1, forward strand.
AGGTTAAGGTCGGCTCATGGCCAATCCTAATCTCGAACTTCTGACGGATGCGGCAAAGTTGCTCGAGCCGCTGCTCGGAGAATTGGTGTTCGTGGGCGGTTGTGCGACGGCGCTGCTTATCACAGATAAGGCAGCGGCCGACGTGCGTCCAACTCTTGATGTGGATGCGATTGCGGAAATCACGTCCTATGCTGGATACAATACTTTTTCGGAAAGACTCAAAAAGCTCGGCTTTCAAGAAGACACAAGAGAAGACGCGCCGCGCTGCCGTTGGCGGCAAGAGACGACGACTCTTGATGTGATGCCGCTCGATCCAAAGGTTCTCGGTTTCTCGAATTCATGGTATCGGCCGGCAATGGAACATTCGGAAGAACGCGAGCTCGAAAATGGATTGAAGATTCGGTTGGTGGCGCCGGTATATTTCTGTGCTTCAAAGCTCGAGGCTTTTGAGCGGCGCGGAAATGATGATTTTGCCGGGAGCAGGGACCTGGAAGACATTATTGCTGTTGTCGACGGTCGTGCCGAATTGCTCGGTGAAATTCGAGCTGCGCAGAGCAATGCGCGCAGTTACCTGGCGAAGGAAATCAAGAGGTTGATTTCGATCCCTGCGTTTAACGACACTCTCCCCGGCCATGTGCCGCCGGACGCCGCCAGCCAAGAAAGAGTCGGCACCATTATTTTGCGACTGACAGAGATTGCCTCGCTGTAGCTGGCGGGAATGCGATGGAAATCCTCCGACCTTGGAAACCTTCAGGATTCGGTGGTCCTAGACAGAGCAAGGCCGCTGTGTACTTTCATGCGGTTTATCTTTTCGATGGATTATCTCGGGATTCCGAGAATCGCCATCATCCCTAAACGTTTTGAAAAAACTCGCTCGCATAATCAGGT
>DATEWL010000402.1:0-11177 GCA_035258025.1 Candidatus Acidiferrum sp.
CGCACCTATGACCCCGCACATAGCCGAGGAGATGTGGGAAATGCTCGGCAACACGGACGGCCTCTGGAACGCGCCCTGGCCGATTCTGGCGAATGAGCAGCTCGAGTTGGCCAAAGACAACGAAGTCGAAATCCCGGTCCAGGTCAACGGCCGCGTCCGCGCCACCCTCAAAGTCGCCGCGGGCGCAAGCGAAGTCGATGTAGTGGCCAAAGCCAAAGCCGAGCCCGCTGTAGCCCGCCACATCGACGGCAAGCGCATCGTGAAAATCATCTTCGTCCCCGACAAACTCCTAAACCTGGTGGTCAAATGAACTCGCGCGTTTTGTTGGGGCGCAGACGGGCACAGCATGCCGTGCCCCTGCGAGGATGCGTGCAACCACGCGGTATGACATTGCCAGTCTTGTCGCATCCAATGGGATACGAAGCCGAAATTTTTGGTGGCGGGTCCTTGGACCCGCGCATTTGCGCAACTAACGATTGAGGGGCGAACAATGGCAACAGGAGCCGCAATGACGGAACAACCTCAAAAGCCAAAATCCGAGCTCGGCGGCATAGTCGTCCTCGATTTCGGCGGCCAATACACACAGCTAATCGCCCGCCGCATCCGCGAACAGCAAGTCTTTTCCGCTATCCTCCCGTGCACCGCCTCCATTGAAGAAATCCAAAGATTCGCCCCTGCGGGACTGGTCCTTTCCGGCGGACCCAGCTCTGTCTACGACACCGACGCTCCCAAGTGCGATCCGGCCATCCTGGCCATGGGCATCCCCGTTCTCGGCATCTGCTACGGCATGCAGTGGATTACCCACGCACTCGGCGGCAAGGTCGAAAAAGCGGACAGGCGTGAATACGGTCGCGCCCAGCTAAAGGTAAAGTGCGATAACGGCTCTTCAGTCTCGGAGCTTTTCGCGGGAGTCCCTGAAACTCTGCGCATCTGGAACAGCCACGGCGATCATGTGCGCGAGGTACCGCCCGGCTTTTGGGCCACAGGCCACACGGACAACGCCATCGCCTCGCTCGAAGATACCCAGCGAAAAATCTACGCTGTGCAATTCCACGTCGAAGTGAATCACACCGAAAGCGGTACCGAACTTCTCCGCAATTTCCTTTTCCGTGTCTGCGAAGCCGAACGCAAATGGAGCGGTTCTGCGTTTATCGAAGAGACCACCGAAGCCATTCGAAATAAGGTCGGCCAGCGCAGCGCCATCTGCGCTCTGAGTGGGGGAGTGGATTCCACGGTAGCCGCGGTCCTGGTTCACCGCGCCATGGGCGACCGCCTTACGAACATTTTTGTAAATACAGGAATGCTTCGAAAGAACGAATTTGCGGACACTCTGGAAATGCTGCGAGACCGACTCGGTCTCCGCGTCATCGGAGTGGACGCCTCAGACCGCTTCCTGAACAAGCTAGTGGGTGTCACCGACCCCGAACAAAAGCGCAAAATCATCGGCAGGGAATTCATCGCCGTCTTCGCCGAGGAAGCTCAGAAGCTTCAAAGCGGCGAGGCTCACGGCGGAATCGGTTGGCTTGTTCAGGGAACGCTCTATCCAGACGTGATTGAGTCCGTTTCGGTAAAAGGCCCCTCGGCCACGATTAAGACCCACCATAACGTCGGCGGCCTGCCCGAAAACATGCCTTTTGCCCTCATCGAGCCCCTGCGCGACCTTTTCAAGGACGAGGTCCGCCGGATTGGGAAGGATCTAGGACTGCCGGAGGAGATCCTTTTGAAACACCCGTTTCCCGGTCCCGGCCTGGCGGTGAGGCTCCTCGGCGAGATTACGCGCGAGCACCTTTTCACGTTGCAGGAGGCGGACGCTATAGTGGTTGAGGAGATACGTCGCGCCGGGCTCTATAGTAAAGTTTGGCAAGCCTTTGCGGTCCTGCTACCCGTTCGTAGCGTCGGCGTTATGGGCGACTATCGCACGTATGGCCTTACCATCGCCGTTCGCGTCGTGGAGTCCGAGGATGCCATGACGGCCGACTGGGTACGTCTGCCCGGCGAGGTTCTGGAACGTATTTCTACCCGTATCGTAAATGAAGTTCGTGGTGTGACCCGCGTGGTTTATGACATTAGCTCAAAGCCACCCAGCACCATTGAGTGGGAGTAAGCTTTGTTTCGGGAACGATCGTAGTGCGAAGAGGGAATTGAACTTAGGTGCCAGACGAGGGCTTATTCCGGCGATCTACTACCGCAGATAGTGTACAGGCCGCGCAGGGACGAGACGCGGCCTATCCAGGAGTCACGATTAATTTGACAGCATGCTCTGAAAAAAATGACGCAGAACTAGCGGTTAGCCATTTTCTGCGCCATGTACAGAATGAGCTTGCGGTCCCCTTCTTCCACTTTGCCCAACAGGCGGCGGAGTTTGTTGAGAAAGCGTGCATCTTTACCGAGGCTGCCCCACGCGATGTCATCCGACGACTTCCGCTTGGGGAGATTCGGCAACTGCGGCGGCTCTTCGCCGTCATAAAAGAGTTGATAGAGTGGGCACTCGAGAGCACGCGCAAGTTTTTCCAGTGTTTCGATGGCCGGTACTGTATGGCCATTCTCTACGCGGGAAATATAACAACGCAGCAACCCTGTTCGCTTCTCGATGTCGCCCTGGGAGAGTTTCTTTTCTTCGCGGAGTGCGCGAAGACGGTCACCTATAATCATGGCGGCATTATTCCATGTAGATAAAGGGCAAGCAAGTAGAAACTTGATACTCTCCAATTGAAACAATTGATGCAGGCAAGGGAAACGAACTCACGCGGCTAGGGGAAACCGAGCTACATTAGACGTAACCGGAACGACATGCCACGCGTCCCTAAAGTAGAGCCATTGGGGCCTCCCGCCGGTCCGGCGGGGCCCAAACCGCCTAGCGCCAAAGCGCCGGGCGCTGTGGACGACCGGGAGCTTGTCCGGCGGGCACAAGGCGAAGACCAGGAGGCTTTTGAGGAGCTCCTGCGGCGGCATCAGCACCGCGTCTTTGCTGTCGCTGGCGGCATTTTGCGGCGGCGCGAGGACGTTGAGGATATTGCCCAGCAGGTTTTTGTAAAGGCGTATTTCTCGCTGAAGCGGTTTGACCAGCGAGCGGCTTTCAGCACCTGGTTGTACAAAATTACCGTCAACGAGTGCTGGGATCTGTTGAGAAAGAAAAAAGTCCGGCCACTGGTTTACGAGTCGGATTTGAGCGAAGAGCAAGCCAAGCAGGTGATCGCCGCCGAAGGAAAGAATAGCAGTGGGCCCGACATCAGCGACAGGCTGGAAGCCCGCGAGCGCGTCGAGCGGCTACTGGATGGATTGGACGAGCGCGACCGCCTGATGCTGATTCTGAAAGAAGTGGAAGGCTTCGCGGTCGAAGAGATTGCGGAAGTTCTGGACTTGAATGCGAATACGGTGAAGGTGCGGCTCTTTCGCGCGCGCCGAAGGATTGTGAACAGAGTTCGCAAGCGCGGAGAAGGGTAGAGGCTGGGAAAGCCAGAGCATGTTGACGCTAAGGAAAGAGCCAGATTGATTTTTGACGCTGGAAGGATTAGATAGATTGGGGAAGCCATTGAAGGAGTCTCGAATGATGGATTTTATGAATAAGCGCCGAGCGGAATGTCGTGGTTTTGGGATGCAGCTCGAGGACGCTGCCGGCGCCGCACAGAGCGCCAAAGAATTATCGGAACTGCTGGCATCAGCACCCGCCGGTCTGAAAGAACATGCCATCGCGTGCGCGGATTGCCGCGCAGCGGCGGAGAATATTCTTGCGGCGCGCGCCCTCCTGGCCGTACTGCCATCGTACGCCACGACGGCGGGACCGTGGTTTGCTCCACGTGTGATGGCTGCGATCGCGGCACGCAAGGCGGAACTCAGCCGCGCGGCTGACACCTGGACTTTTCTACCGAAGCTCGCCGCGCGCCTCACTTGGGCTTCTTCCATAGCGTTGCTTTTGGCTAGCGCCTGGCTGTACCAAAAGCCCCCGACCATGGCGGCCGCAACCACCACTGCGAAATCAGTGGCCACGGACATCGCCGGCGATCCGGTCGTTGATCCTGCCACGCCATCCAATGCCGATGACGAATTCTTGCCGAGCCTTGCGGAGAAGCAGCACCGATGAATGAGAACACCGCAAAGCGCCGCGCTGCGTTTTGGGTCGCCGCCGTTTTCGTTCTTGGCATGGCGCTGGGCGGCGTCTTCGGATATTTCTACGGCCACCGCGGTACGGTCGCGGCCGCCCCGCCTCCCCTGAGCGATGCGGAACGCCACGCAAAACGGCTCGATCAGCTGACGCGTGAGCTGAGCCTCAACGACACGCAGCGCCAGCAGATGGACCTGCTGCTCACCCAGGCCCATGTCGACATTCAAGCCGTCCGCACCAAACAAGCGCAGCTACTCGAAGTCGACATGGATCAGGTACGCCGGAAGAGCCGCGACCAAATGCGCGCCATCCTGACTCCAGAACAATTGCCTAAGTTCGAGGACTTCCTGAAGCGCCTGGACGAAGAACGCAAGAAAAACGCTCCGCCACCGGGAATGCCGCCGGGCCCGCAGCCCTCGCGCTAACTCGTCGGCTTCACACGGAAGCGCTTATCAAATTCCAGAGCTGTCTCACTTTGGAGCGCCTGTTGCAGCTCCGAAGTCTATTCATTAATCCTTCCTACGTCTGCTCGGCTTCACACTTTTACGATGAGTTTGCCGGTGTTGCCGCCGGTGAAGAGCATGTTGATGGCGTCGGGCGCTTTTTCGAGGCCTTCGACGATGGTTTGGCGATCCTTCAGCTTGCCCATCATTTTCCATTTGCCCAATTCCATGGCGGCTTCCGTGAAGCGGGAAGCGTAGTCGAGGACTAGAAAGCCTTCTACCTTTAGTCTCTTCACGATAAGTATTCCGAGGTTGCTCGGCCCCGAAGTTTCCTTCGTGTAGCCGGAAATCAGACCGCAGAGAGCGACGCGGCCGTGGAGGTTCATGCGGTTGAGGACGGCTTCCATGATTTCTCCGCCGACATTTTCGTAATCGATGTCGACGCCATCGGGCGTGGCGGCGGCGAGATTTTCTTTCCAGTCGGGATGCTTGTAGTTTATGGCAGCGTCGAAGCCGAGTTCGTCGATAAGCCATTTACATTTTTCGTCGGTGCCCGCAATGCCGACTACGCGGCAGCCGTGAATTTTCCCGATTTGTCCTGCGACGCTTCCGGTTGCGCCGGCTGCGGCGGAGACGACCAGCGTCTCGCCCTTTTTCGGCTTGGCGATTTCGGTCATGCCGAAATAGGCGGTAATGCCGGTCATGCCTAGCACTCCGAGGAAAAGCGTGTCGGAGACGAAGGGAATCGAAGGGACTTTCTGGAAGGGAAGTTTCGACTGCGCCTCGATCACGACGTAATCCTGGAAGCCCGTGAGGCCAACAATTTTGTCGCCCTTTTTGAATTGCGAGTGCCGCGATTCAATCACTTCCGCGAGGCCGGCTGCACGCATCACGTCGCCAATGGCTACGGCGGGGAGATAGCTGTCTACCGCCATCCAGACGCGCATGGTCGGGTCGATTGAAAGGTATTTGACCTTGGCTAGTGCTTGACCGTCTTGCAGTTCGGGCACTGGAGTTTCGGCGAGTTGTAGATCGCCGGGCGCGAGTAGACCTTTCGGCCGGGTTTGGAGGCGAAGTTGGCGATTTGTCGGCATTCAGTCTTTGCTCTCCGATCGCATTGCTGCCGATCCGGAAAAAGCACATTCCTCGCTACGCTCGGAATGACAACCGGGGATGGGCATCGATGATCTCCTAGAACGGAATGTCCTCGTCAGAGATTTCCGGGCCGCTGGGGGCTTGGCTGCCGCCGTAGGAGTCGTCCGCTGGGGCGGCGTGCGATTCGACGTCATCGCCGCCAGAGCGTGTGCCACCACCGCTTGCGCCGGCAGCTGCGGCGTCGCTGCGGCCGCCTAGCATGCGAAAGTTGCTGGCGACAATTTCGAAGCTGGTGCGCTTCTGGCCTTCTTTATCCTGCCACTCGCGGGACTGTATGCGGCCCTCGATGAAGATGAGCGAGCCCTTTTTAAGATATTGCTGGGCGATTTCGGCTTGTTTGCCCCAGACGACGATTTTGTGCCACTCGGTGCGCTTTTGTTTTTCGCCGTTGCGGTCTTTGTAGGTTTCGTCGGTGGCTACGGAAAAATTGGCTACGGCTTGGCCGCCGCCGGTGTAGCGCGTTTCTGGATCGCGGCCTAGTCGGCCGACAAGAATGACTTTATTTACTGACATAAGCGTTCTCCCTGTTCGGGGCTGACGATAACAGAAAGATGAGTCGGAGGCAAAAAATTGGAGGAGTGAGTAGGGAATAGTGAGTAGTGGGTAGCGATTAGGGCGGAGGTTGAAGGTTGGAAGGTTCAAGGCTTGGTCGGTGGCCGAACGCGGTGCGAACTAGGGTTGCGTTTCTTGTTCCGGCGAGAGTGGGGCCATGGCACCGTGCCGGATGTGGAAAACGTCCACAGAGTTTTTGCGTTTGTCTAAGGCGTAGATGATTCTGTACGTGTTTGGTTTTTTGCCAAAAAGCAAATGGCGAAGCTTCTTGTCTTCCGGAATGGGTGATACGCGCTCCGCGAATCGCTCTAAACTATGAATAGCCTCTGCAAGGCCGTTGAACCACGCGAACGCGCTTTCGGAAGAATCGGCCTCAATGAATTCGTAAATGGCTCCGAAATCCCGAAAGGCGCGATCGGTGAGCCTAACGAGGTATTCCACGGGTGCGCCGGAACATTTCCAACGCTTTGCGCGCCGGACGCACGCGGCCCTTCTTCATGTCTTCCATGCCTTGGCGGATTCCCTCACGTGCATCCGCTTGCGCCGCGAAGTCCAGCAAGAGCTGGTAGGCTTCAGCGTCTTGCACAACCGCTTCCGCCTTTCCATTGACCGTAAGAATCAATGGTTTTTTCGTCTTTTTGAGATGCTTCATGAACTTCGCTGGATTGCGCCGGAATGTCGTCATGGCTTGAATGTCTTTTTTTATGTCGAACATGATGACCTCGCATTACAATGATAGCACCCTTAAAGGTGCGATAGAATGCGTTAAATCCACCGCTGATCGGGGGAATCCTTGAGTAAGGTGCCAGTTTGGTTTGAACGGAAGTTTGAGTTTTCGTTTCATGTGGAGATATGGCCGAACGTGTGCGCGCGGTTGCGGGGGACTCCGGCCAGGTTGGAAGAGACTCTCCGTGGGCGTTCTCACGAAATCCTGGCCAGGAAAGTGGAAGGAAAGTGGTCGGCTCAGGAACATGCGGGGCATTTGCTCGACCTCGATGCGCTGTGGCTGGCGCGGGTAGAGGATTACGTGTCGGGCAGCGAGCAACTTACCGTGGCGGACTTGAGGAATCGGAAGACCGACGAAGCGGACTACAACGCGCGTCCACTGAAACAGATTCTGGTGGGGTTTCGCGCTGCAAGAGAAGGGCTGCTGAAACGTGTGGAGGAATTGGACGCAACACTATTTGCTCGAGCTATTCCGCACCCTCGGTTGAAGACGCCGATGCGGCTTGTGGATCATTTGTATTTTGTCGCGGAGCATGATGATCATCATTTGGCGCGGATGTGGGAGTTAATCAACGGTGTTGGGTAGAGTGAGTACTAGAGAATAGTGAGTAGTGGGTAGAGCCAGCGAAGAAGACCCACCGAAGAGAAGACCCACCCTTGCGTGAAACAAAACCGCAAGGGTTCGGGGTACCAAGAAGTAAGAAGCGGCCACCCTTCTGAGTGATTGGGTTCTGTGTTTAGGTGACGGAGGGGCAAGTGTGCAGAATAGGACAGCTTGGGCGGCGGCCTGTGCTACGCTGGCGGAAACTCCGCCAACCCCATCCCTGAGCGGACAATCGGAGGGATAGACTGATGAAGACGTTTTTGACTAGAAGTATCAGACTGATCGGGAAGGCTGTGCTGGCCGCCGCTGCACTGGGCGGAATACTGCTTCTTGGAGCGGCACCGCGTGCTGCTGCGGATGACGATTCTTGCCGGCATCGCCTTGTGAAGGCCGACCACAGGCTTCACGAAGCTGCGGAACATCATGGATGGAACAGTCCACAAGCGGAGAATGCGCGCCACGAGCTGCATGAGGCGCGTGAATATTGCTGGAGCAGGTATCACAAATGGTGGGATGAAGACGGTCATCGCTGGCGTACGGAGCACGATTGGGACGATCACGACCATGACCGGGGTCACGACCACGATCACTAGTCTTTGTTAGTGACGCGTCTAATTAGGTGCATTGCTTTGGCGCCCCGATTCGCTCGGGGCGCCTTTTTTGACCAGGAAGTGCGTTACCTCTTTCGGGCTATCACTGCCCGTCTTGAAACAGCCCTAGAAAAGGATTCCGGCGACTTGCTCGGCGATTTGATTCGCTTTGTCGCGGCGCTCCTCTTGCGTCAGGGACGGATCGTCCTGGACCGTGGAACTAATGCCGACGACAAAGGCTTGATTGCGCACTCGGCCCACCACTATCTCGGCATGTTGGTTTTCTTTTGTGTGAATGCTGCATGTGATGGCTTCATTGCCCGTGGCGGGGAGGGGAGGGCTCTTGGGCGGGCATTGCGCGAGGTGGGCGGGGAATTGTTTGGAGATGTCGGTCATGAGGTCGACGGAGATGCGAAGTTCGTGGATGGCCGCGCCTTGCTGACGGGTGAATTTGCAGACTCCGGCGGCTTGATCGCCGAGCTTGACGGTAACGGTAACAGTGACGGGGCCGCTGAGAATTCCGCGCGCAGTGGCTTCATTAAGCCACGGACACTTCGCTTGTGCATGGCAGATGGCGGGCGTGAACAACGCGAGGCTTAGAAGAAGCGTGAGAGAGGTTCGCATCGCTAGGATTTCGTCGCGGGCTTCAGCACTTCTGATTTGAGGATCTTGCCACCCTCTTGAATGACATAGAGGCGGTTAACTTCGAGATCCTTTAATTGATCAACTTGCCCGCTTAGCCAGCGAATTTCGACCATGTCGACTTTTGTGGCTTGTTCCAGGCCAAAGTGCATGCGCATGTCGTTTTGAGAAAAGTAGCTGCCGCCGCTGCGGAGTTCGTCCATTTGGACTAGAGGCTTTTCCGCGGTGGGGAGCGTTTTCGCTGTGACCAGGACGCGGCTGCCGATGCCTGTGCGATTGGACTTTGTGCCGACTAGCTTAATTTTGATCCAGTTGCGGTTGAGGGTGGAATCGCAGCGGAGGAGCTGCGGGATGGCATTGACGCAGTTGACGGCGATATCGAGGTCGCCGTCGTTGTCGTAGTCGCCGAAGGCGCAGCCGCGGGCGGGGGCGTTTTCCATGATTCCCGGGCCGCCCTGGTTGGTGACTTCTTCGAAGCGGCCGTTGCGGAGGTTGCGGTAGAGATATTTGTGTTCGGCGTATTTGAGGTCGGCTTTGGATTTGTCGACCTCGGGATAGACGTGGCCGTTGGACATGAGGATGTCGAGCCAGCCGTCGTTGTCCATATCGAAGAAGCCGACGCCCCAGCCGAGGAGGCGCGTGTTGACGCCGAGGCCGCTGGGATAGGTGCGGTCTTCGAAGACGCCGTCGCCGAGATTGGTGTAGAGGGAGTCGGTGTCGCCGGCAAAATTCGTTTTTACGATGTCGAGATTGCCGTCCCGGTTGTAGTCGCCGATCGAAACGCCCATGCCGGCTTGAGGCTTGGCTTCGGCGGAGAGCGCGGCGCCGTTTTCGATGGCGACGTCTTTGAAGGTGCCATCATGCTGGTTGAGGTAGAGCGTGGCGGGGGCGGAATCGTTGGCGACGTAGATGTCGGGCCAGCCATCGTTATCGAGATCGGAGGCAGCGACGCTGAGACCGTAGGTGCCGACGGCGTTCCACATGCCGGCTTTTTGGCTGACGTCGGAGAAAGTGCCGTTGCCGTTGTTGTGATAGAGGATGTTTTTTGCGCCGGCCAGGCCAGGAGGACCGCAGGCTACGACGATGCCTTTGTAGGTGCAGGGGCCATCTTCGGGGAGCGGAGCGGTTTTCAGGTCGAAGTCGACATAGTTGGCGACGAAGAGATCGAGGTGGCCGTCTTTGTCGTAGTCGACCCAGGTGCAACCGGTGTTCCAGCGCGTTTTGGGGCCGGGCTGGAGCAGACCGGTGCGTTCGGTGACATCGGTGAATGTTCCGTTGCCGTTGTTGTGATACAGGACGTTTTGGCCATAGTAGGTGACAAAGAGATCGTCGTAGCCATCGTTGTCGTAGTCGCCGACGCAGCAGGCTTGTCCCCAGCCGGTGCGGACGTCGAGACCGGAACCTTTGGTTACATCGGTGAAAGTGCCGTCGCGATTGTTTTTGAAGAGGCGGCAATGCGGTTCCTTGCCCTTGGCGAAACCTTCGAGGCGCCAGCCGTTGACAAAGAAGAGGTCGAGCCAGCCGTCGTTGTCATAGTCGTAGAAGGCGAGGCCGCAGCCAGTGGTTTCGAGAAGATATTTGTTTTTGCCGACGCCGCCGAAGACGGTTTCGACGTCGAGGCCAGAGCCTTTGACGACATCGACGAAGGTGACGCCGAGTGGAGTGCCTTCGATGGGGGATTTCGGCCCTGGAGGAGGAGGTGCGGGCTTGGCGTCGTAGCTGCGTTCGATGGGGCCAATCTTTGGTTTCGGCGGGGGTTCCTGCTGTTGCTGACCGGCCAGGGCCAAAATATCTGCGAAGGGAAGTACGAGAGCGGTGCGGCTGAGCGAGCGAAGAAATTTTCGGCGATCCTGGTCCGACAAGAATCCTCCTTAGTTTAGCGCTGACCGGGGCCGTTGCCTGCGGCGCCAGCGTTGACGGTGGCAGCGGGCTTGAGGTCTGTGTGCATGTGCCAGGGCACGCTTTCGGTCGATATCTCGGGATGCCGGCGCAGGAAATCGAGGGAATAAGTTGGAGCCTCGGGGTCGATGCGCTTGGTGACGTACAGCGCGGCTTGGGCCGCGGCTTCGGCCTTCATGCCTTTGCGGCGATACAGGATGGCCAGATTGTAGTGGGCGGCGAGATCGTCGGGATCGATGGCCTGCAAAGCTTGAAACTGCGTGACGGCGTCATCGGTGCGATGTTGCTGGTAATAGGCGATCCCGAGTTCGCGGCGGGCGTCGCGCGATTGCGGAAATTGTTCGACGACTCTTTGAAGATCGGCGACCTCGGCCTCAGGATGTCCTTCGCGGCGCTCTACCAGCGCAAGATAGTAGAGCGCTCGGGCATAGTCGGGATGCAATTGTAGCGCTTTCTCAAGGGCG
>DATEWL010000403.1:0-2854 GCA_035258025.1 Candidatus Acidiferrum sp.
GTCCGCTATTTGCGCGAAGCTGATGGCCGGAGTCGACGTATTGCGGACGTAGCGGACTGCGGCCTTGGACGCCTCAGTTGGGCGGAAAGCGGCCCTAAAGCGCGTGCCCTGGTAAGGACCGGAGTCCGGGCCAAAGCCGCCATTCGATTGCCAGCGCCGAGAAAAACGCTTCAACGCCCGAATCGGGCTGCCTAGCGAGGTCTGCAGCCCATTGCGAAGGTCGGCTTCAGTCTAACCAGGAACGACGGAAATCGCCGAAGCACGCATTAGTCGAGAACGTGGAAGATAAGGAACGGCTGTTCCAGTGGCGCTACGCCACCAAACTAGTCGGGACGCTCATCCCTCCTACTGTTGTCCTCTCTTGCCCGGCAATGCAGCTACCTAGTAGGTTTGTACGCGCACACCAATTATGCAGAACCAAGAATCGGAAATTGCTTCTCCGCAAGTAGCGGCAACCGTTCAATTAAACCACCAATATCGCCAGAAGTCAGAAATAGTACAGCATCGTCCTTGCGTAACTCAGCGCCAATTTTGGCAAGGCCTTCCTCGCAGGAATGTACGGGCATGGCATCCACCCCGGCAGCGTACACTCGCTCCATAATCTCGTTATGGCTTGCTTGCTCATGGGTACCAGCCCCTTGGTTCGCCGGCTCAAATATGAAAACGCGATCACAGCCGCTAAACACGTCATCGTACCATTCAAGCTTGTTGCGATTGCGCCACGAAAACGTGTGAGGCTCGAACACGACAAGCAGGCGTCGCTGCGCAAAATGCTTTTTCATCGCCGCAATTGCGCTCTTCGCCTTGTCATAGGACGATCCAAAGCCTTCGAACATTTGCACGCTGGTATGATCTGATTTTCGGTCGAGGCGGCGCATTACGCCGCGAAAGCTTCCCATCGCCGCTGTGTATTGCTCGACGCTGGCAAGGCCGCGGGTCAGCACAAACACCCCAATCCCAACCATGTTTTCGATATTGTGCGCGCCAAGCTGGGTGGTCTTTACTCGGGCGATCTCACGGCCTCGCTCAGTCAATGTGAATTGGGAGACTGCGCCATACTCGATATTTTCCGCGCGCCAATCGCCTCTTGTGAGCCCGAAGGTCACGACATCGCGTTTCGTTTCGGCGAGAAATCGCTCGCTGAGTTCGCCTGAGGTCGCCGCAACGATGAGCCCGTCGCGCGGGACCAAATCAAAGAGTTGATGGAAGGGCGCGAGATAGGACTCAATCGTTGGAAAGACATTGACGTGGTCATGCGCCAGGGGCGCCAGCAAGACGTGCGCAGGACGGTAATGCAGAAATTTCGACTGATTGTCGGTGTTGGAAGACGGATATTCGTCGCCTTCAAGCAAGAAAAATCGGCCCATACCGACATTGGACGCACGAGCAGGCGACAAAGGCACGGCGCCGATCATCCACGAGGGATCGAGTCCTGCGCTCGCGAGGCTATGCGCCATCATCGAAACGCTCGTCGTCTTGCCGAAAGATCCCGCCACCACAATGTTCTCGTGTCCACGCGAAAGAAGCGCGAGCACTTCGGCGAAGGACAGAATTTTCGGCCCTCCCGGCCTCGCGGCGCGCGTGAAAGCCTCCGCCGCCTCAACATTCTCGTTCGGAATCAACCGCGCGTTTTTGCCGATGACGATAAGATCGGCATCGTCAGGAATATTCTGCGCCGCGTAAGGCGCTCGGCACACGAATTCTTCACGAGCCAGCACCTGCGAGATCGGCGGATAGATAGCTTCGTCGGAGCCTGTAACGGCAACGCCGCTGTCGCGCAGCAGGATAGCCGTGGCGCTCATGCCCACGCCGGCAAGGCCGATAAAGTGAGCTTTACGAAACGGAAATGCGGTCATTGTCGCTTTGTCTGGGAGCTCCCGGATCATGCGCGGCCCAGTTCATCGAATCAGAGCGGCACACGGCTGCGAACACCTGCGTTATGCCAGCGACCCCAGCAACAAGGAATGTGCGCTCCGTCGCCTCTCGCGACCAAGGGCCGTTGGCGGCGTCCGCCGAGACGCCGAAAAAAGCCGGAAAGCTGATGCTCTCGTCGGACCCGATCGGGAGCAATGGGCGGATAACCGTCGTTGACCGAACGCCAGGAATACCGGGCGTAGAACGCCGCCGGGGAAGGCCTGGCTCCTCCCGTCACTGTGAAGCCGTAAAAGGCGTAAAGCCGAGATGGCGCGCTGACTCTTCACTGGCGAAAATTAATGACCAATGAACGTTCCGCCCCATCCTCCACCTGCTAGTTTGATCTGATCGTTAACAATGTGAGCTGACTGCGTGGAAGGCAACGCCAGTCTAGCAAGCATCGGGACATTGCTCGTGGCTTGGGTGTTCTTCAAGGTAATCTCTGTAGCGCCTCCAGAGCGACATACGGACACGTTCCCGGTCAGCCACAGCAAACCAGCCTTTTTGGCCGAGTAGACAAGACCGTTGGCTCCATCAGTGATGGAAATCGTCAATGGTTTTCTATCGTTGTGAGTCGTCTCTTGCCATCTTGTTCCCACATTATTTGCTTTAAGTTCACTAACGGTGCGAAAGCATTTGGCTTGAGCAAGCGTAGACTCGTTTAGAATCAATAAGCAAAAGAGCAATTTTAAGTTTCTTAGAACCATGTTCACCTCCAACGGGATGAACTGTATGACATAGGCCAGAAAGTCCTCTGGGCGAGAGCGGAGATAGCGCGTTTGCCCGCCTTGAGCGACACGGACCCCGAACCGTACATCGCGGTGGAGTTGGGGACAAACGCCAACGAGCAGGCTCGCAAACGCAGAAAGGCCCCACTTGACCTCGTTATCGGCCTTCAACACAAACGGTCGGCAATGTGGCGCGACGCGGCAATGTGCTG
>DATEWL010000404.1:0-3527 GCA_035258025.1 Candidatus Acidiferrum sp.
CGTTCGAAAACGTGCGCGTTCCTGCTTCGAACATGCTGCTTGGCGAAGGACGAGGATTTGAGATTGCGCAGGGGCGGCTAGGCCCAGGACGTATTCATCACTGCGTGCGATGCATCGGAGTAGCTGAGCGCGCGCTGGAAACCATGTGCAAGCGCGTGCAATCGCGAGTGGCGTTTGGAAAAACGATCGCGGAACAAGGAACAATTCGCGCGGATATCGCAGCGTCGCGCATGGAGATTGAGCAAGCACGGTTGCTGACACTCAAAGCGGCGTACATGATGGACACCGTCGGAAACAAGGAGGCACGCGCGGAGATCGCGATGATCAAGGTTGTGGCGCCAAACATGACTCTGCGCGTTTTGGATCGGGCCATTCAAGCGCATGGCGGGGCGGGAGTTTCCGCGGATACATTTCTTGCCGCTGCCTGGGCGAATGTGCGCACTTTGCGGCTAGCGGACGGGCCGGATGAAGTGCACGTGGAATCGATCGCGAAATCGGAGCTGCGAAAGTGGGAGAAGGTACGGACACACGCGCCAGCGGATTGATGTATGCCACAGAGTGATACTGCGTTCGCGACAGGTTGATTGCCGGAGGAAATTGTGGCCCCAGTCATTGTGGAAACACCGGATTCTCTGAAGCAATTCTTAGGGAAAGAAATTGGTGTGAGTGAATGGCTCACCGTTTCACAAGATCGTATTGCGCAATTCGCGGAGGCAACTGAAGACCGGCAGTGGATCCATCTGGATCGCGGGCGGGCTGCGAGTGAGTCACCTTTCGGGACAACAATTGCTCATGGTTTTCTGACGCTGTCTTTGATCAGCCGGTTCATGAAAGATGTAATTCAAGTTCAGAGCGGGGTTGGGATGGCGATCAACTATGGTCTGAATCGCGTTCGCTTCCCTTCTCCTGTTCGCGCGGGCTCGAAGATTCGAGCGCGCGTCACTCTGCTGAGTGTCAAAGAAGTTCCTGGGGCGTACGAGACAACATTTTCCGTGACGGTCGAGAGCGAGGGCGGCGAGAAGCCGTGCTGTGTCGCGGAATCGCTCGTGCGTTATTACCTCTGAGTGCCGCCGGGAGTTCCCCGCAAATTCCGCACTGAAAACGTAAAGGAATGAAAATGTCAGATTAAGCCGGTTTCGGCGGTTCGCAGGGCTGCGTGCAGCAAAAGTGTGATGCGTTGCGGCATGGTTGCGAACCGTTCGTCGTGGGTGAAGCCTTGGTGGTAGCGGTAGTAAATCTGTTGAACGATGACCGCGATTTTGAAACGGGCAAAGACCAAATAGAAAGCCATCTCGGAAACGTCGCGGCCTGTCTTTTGCGCGTAACGTCGTACGAGTTCGGCGCGGCTGAGACTGCCCGGATAGGTAGTGGGTCCCCATCGAGTATCGAGAATTTCCGGGGGATCGCCTGCATCAACCCAATAAGCCAGTGCGGAACCCAGATCGCTGAGCGGATCGCCGATGGTGCACATCTCCCAGTCCAGGACGCCGATTATCCGTGTTAGGTCGCTCGGATCGAGAACAACATTGTCATATTTGTAGTCGTTGTGGATGAGCGCGGCAGCGCTGGACGAAGGCATATGCTGCTGAATCCAGATTGAGATTGTTTCAACTTCCGGAATATCGTGTGTCTTGGAGCCATGGTAGCGTTCGATCCAGCCGCGCACCTGTCGTTCGAGGTAGCCCTGAGGCTTGCCCAAGTCGGCGAGGCCAATCTCATTGAAATCAAGACTGTGAAGGAGTGCGAGGTTATCGAGAAAAGATTCGCATACGTGCCGCGCCACCTCTGGAGAAAAATCCAAGCCTCGTGGAACATCTCTTCTAAGGATGACTCCGTGAATCGGTTCCATTAAATAGAACGGAGTGCCCAGTACGGAATCATCTTCGCAAAAAAGCAAAACCCTTGGGGCGGGAGGGTAGTGGGCGTGAAGTTTTGAGAGCACGCGATATTCACGGCTCATATCGTGGGCGGTTTTGACTTTGCTTCCGAAGGGGGGCCGGCGAAGCACCATTTCGCGGGAACCGAGTTGCAGCGAATACGTAAGGTTCGAATGGCCGCTTGGATATTGCTGGACGATTAGCTGTCCGGGTTCATTCGGGAAATGTGCGCGAAGAAAAGGCTCTAGCTTGGCAAGGTCGAGCTCCTCTCCTGACCGAACTGCGGTTGTTTGGTCTTGAACCTCAGCCATATTTATTTCGCGCCCTCGGCGCTAACGATAAGTCAGCAACGCTGGATCATCCAAATGCTGAAACGAATTGAACGTGCTCAGCGTGAAACGATCCGCAGAAAACAAAAATTCACTATACGAACAATTGCGCGGCATCCATGCTACTTGCAACGTAACTTGCGGCGGGAGGCGCAAGGCTCGCTGCACTGATACGGCGACAGGCCCTCCAGACGTAAAGATGGCGCAGGTTTCGCTTTTGCCGGCAGCGGCCAGGAATTGCGTGAGGCCGCGATTGACGCGGGCGATGAAGGCATCCCAAGACTCGACGCCTTCAACCGTTAACTCTCCACCGGCCCACTTCGTGATTACGGTTTCGAAGAGTCTCTGAAAATTCCTCCGGCGTTGCGGCGGGCTGTTTGCGCTTCGGACAGCCGCCTCAAGGTCGCGGATATGCGAGTTAGCTTCCACAAGGTGAGGGAGACTCTTTTCCAGCACGATGTCTCCTTGAAATTCGTCAAATTCATCGAGCACGATAGATTCCGGAAGAGCCATGCCATTCTTCGCATAGGTCTCGCGCACACCCTTTTCTGTGTCGCGATGCCGGACGCGTGGCCCGGTGCAAATGCGATCGAAGACGATTTTATGGCGAGCCCAATATTCTCCGAGGATTCGTGCCTGAGCTTCTCCCGTAGTGGAGAGCTTGTCGTAATCTGGCTCAAGGAAAGAAGCTTGTGCGTGGCGAACCAGAAAAACGCGTCCCATGCGTCACCCGAGAAAACTGCAAGTCTTTTGTGAAAGAACATGAGCCAGCTGAGAGCAAAATGCGATCAGCACTGAAACTACTTGGTCCTAGGCGATCGCGCTCTGTTCCTTATTGAAATCCGCAAACTTCTTGCCCTCATCCGCTAGCCGCTTCAGAAGCGGAGCCGGCTCCCACAACTCTCCATGCCGTTTGTGGAATTCTTTGACGCGATCGAAGACTTTCTTCAAGCCAATCGTATCGGCGTACCACATCGGCCCGCCGCGATGAGCCGGAAAGCCGTAGCCGTTGAGGTAGATGATGTCGATGTCGACGGCGCGCAGGGCGTACCCCTCCTCGAGAATGCGTGCGCCCTCGTTCACCAAAGCGTAGACACAGCGATCAACAATTTCCTCCCTGGAAATTTCACGCTGAGGAATTCCGGCTTCGGTCGCCCATTTGCGCACTAGCTGCGCGACTTCGGGATCGGCAATCGCGCGGCGGTTTTCGTCATACTTGTACCAGCCGGCGCCGGTTTTTTGGCCGTAGCGGCCCATCTCGCAGAGATTATCTCCAGCAAAAGCTTGCCGAATTCCCGGCTTCTCCAAATGACGATACTCT
>DATEWL010000405.1:0-5363 GCA_035258025.1 Candidatus Acidiferrum sp.
GAGCGGCTCCTCGGCTTCACTGCCGCGGAGCTTGGACTGGAAGCTTGTCTCGAAGGCGATCCGGCACGCACCATGGAATTGAGTTTTCCAGGAGGCGCAGGCCGCTGGGGCGTGCGCCGTGGCGCCTTCCGCCAAGGCGGCTTGCCGCACGACCTCATCGTGCTCAGTGATCTCAGCCGCGCGCTGCGTGACGAAGAGCGGCAAGCGTGGCAACGGCTCATCCGCGTTCTCGGCCACGAGCTGAATAATTCACTGGCGCCGATTCAATCCGTAGCCCAAAGCTTGGAAAGCGGGCTTTTAGGGACGGCCAACGTGCCCGAGCTCCAGACTGGCGCGGCTGCATCGATTTTGGAAGACATGCGCCACGGCCTGAGCATTATCCGGTCTCGCACGGAAGCGTTGGGGCGATTCATGGCTGCCTACGCGCGGCTCGCGCGGCTCCCGCAGCCGACCCTTGCACCTGTCAATGTAACGGAGTGGATCACGCGGGTCGCAAAACTTGAAGCCCGCGCTAGAGTTCGCTTGGAAAAAGGGCCGCCGCTGGTTATTTCTGCGGACGCCGACCAGCTTGAACAGCTTTTAATCAACCTCGTTCACAACGCCGCCGACGCGGCACACGAAACGGGAGGCGGGGTAACGGTGACTTGGTCCCGCTACAGCTCCTTTCTGGAAGTCTCCGTGCTGGACGAAGGTCCTGGAATCTCAAACACGGCAAACCTTTTCGTTCCCTTCTTCACGACAAAGCAGGGTGGTTCCGGCATCGGTCTCGTCCTCAGCCGCCAAATTGCAGAAGCCCACGGCGGCACGTTGACGTTGCAAAATCGCCGCGATGGGCGGGGCTGCGAAGCAAAATTGCGCTTGCCCATCTAAGAGACCTTGCTGGCCTTTGTGGATTATGATCGAGCGACCGGACTTCGGAAAAATGTAGTGGCTTCTCTCCAGATCGCTTCATGGCCCGAAAACAACAAGCACTGAGGTGTGCTTTGGTTGAGCTGCACACACAAATCTCTCCTCACAAAATCTTTATACTCGTCTGACCACTTTCTAAGGCGCTCGGAGATACATTAAGCTGTCACTGCAGACTATGCGAGACTGAACCTCGTT
Organism: Candidatus Acidiferrum sp.; assembly: GCA_035258025.1. Lineage (GTDB taxonomy): Bacteria > Acidobacteriota > Terriglobia > Acidiferrales > UBA7541 > Acidiferrum. The sequence continues at coordinate 1,105 of DATEWL010000405.1, forward strand.
CAAGCAGACGCTGGCGTAGTGCGTTCTGCGGCACGACGCATGGGTTAACATGATTAGCTCCTCATGAAAGGGCGCCCCAGCGGGGTATCTGCTGGCGTGTCACGTAGGAGATCGGAAAGGAGAGTCGAGTGAGGGACTTGGTTTTCATCATTGTGACATTCGGCTTCTTCCTCGTTGCAATTGGCTACTTGCGCGGCTGCGAACGGCTGAAATAAGGCGGAGATTTCCCATGGTCGAAAATGTCGTCCTCATTCTTATCAGCCTGCTTCTCTTTGGCTACTTAATGTACGCGCTGCTCAAACCGGAGAACTTCTAGGCATGACCGCGAACGGCTGGTTTCAGATCGGTCTTTACGTGCTGGTGCTGTTTCTCATCACAAAGCCGATAGGAATATTTCTGACACGCGTTTTTGAACGTCAGAAGACATTTCTTGATCCTCTTTTGCGACCTGTAGAACGTCTCATCTACCGCCTCTGTGGCGTGGACGAAAACAAAGAGATGCGCTGGACAGAATACGGCACGACCATGCTGGTTTTCAGCGCCGTTTCCTTAATTTTGCTTTATCTGTTTGAAAGACTGCAGCAGTGGTTGCCGTGGAATCCGCAGCGATTCGCAAATGTGACGCCCGATCTTGCCTGGAATACGGCCGTCTCTTTCACCACCAACACAAACTGGCAAGCCTACACACCGGAAGTCACGATGAGCTATCTGACGCAGATGGCTGGGCTGGCGTACCACAACTTCGCGTCGGCTGCAGTTGGCATTGCACTGGCGATCGCAGTGATTCGCGGAGTCTCGCGGCATGAATCGAAAACCATCGGCAATTTTTGGGTGGATTTGACGCGTTGTTTTCTTTGGGTCCTCTTGCCCATCTGCCTCGTCGGTTCATTAGTATTGGTTTCGCAAGGTGTGGTCCAGAGCCTTAAGCCGTACACCACGGCACAGCTCGTCGAGCCGCAAACCGTGCAAACGCAGGGGACGGACGGCAAAACGGTTTCGCAAACCGTTACCCAACAGGTGATTGCGACAGGCCCGACAGCGTCGCAAGAAGTTATCAAAATGTTCGGCACAAATGGCGGCGGGTTCTTCTATGCAAACAGTTCTCATCCCTACGAAAATCCGACGCCTTTCTCAAATTTTTTCGAGATGATGCTGATTTTTGCAATTCCCTCCGGCCTGACGTACACCCTGGGCCGAATGACGAAATCGCAAGGTCATGGATGGGCTGTCTGGAGCGCCATGGCAGCGCTCTTTCTCGTTGGTGTAACTGCCGCATACGCGGCGGAGGCTCGTGGAAATACCGAGCTGGCGGGTGTCGATCAGACGGCAAGCGCTCTGCAGTCCGGCGGAAACATGGAAGGCAAAGAAGTCCGCTTCGGCATTGCGAACTCAGCTCTCTTTGCGACGGCCACGACGGACGCAAGCTGCGGCGCCGTGAACAGCATGCACGATTCGTTCACGCCGCTGGGCGGCATGGTGCCGCTTGTAAACATCATGCTTGGCGAAGTCATTTTTGGCGGCGTGGGCTCCGGGCTGTACGGGATTCTTGTGTTTGTCATTCTCGCGGTGTTCATCGCCGGCTTGATGGTTGGAAGAACACCAGAGTACCTCGGCAAGAAAATTGAAGCTTTCGACGTAAAGATGGCCATGCTTTCCGTGCTCATTTCCTCACTCACGATACTTGTGTTTGCCGCGATTGCCGTCGTAGCGAAGTTTGGAACTTCGAGCATTTCCAACCCGGGCCCGCACGGGCTCTCGCAAATTCTCTATGCCTACACATCTTCTGTTGGGAACAATGGCTCCGCGTTTGGCGGTTTGAACGCGAACACCACCTGGTACAACACAAGCACTGCCATCGCCATGCTTCTGGGAAGATTTTTTGTTGTGATTCCGATTCTCGCTATCGCTGGGAATCTCGCGCGAAAGAAAATGACTCCGGCGTCTCTCGGCACGTTCCCCGTGACCGGCCCGCTCTTCACTGTTTTACTAATTTGCACCATTTTGATTGTGGGCGCGCTCACTTTTTTTCCAGCACTGAGTCTTGGTCCCATCCTGGAGCATCTGCTTATGCTTTCCGGCAAGGCATTTTGAGGGACCCCGTTTAAGGAAACCATGGACCGCGCATCTCAAATAAAATCGAAGGCACTGACAGACACAAAGATCCTGAAGACTGCCATCGTGGACTCTTTCCGGAAACTGAATCCGCGAACGATGGTCAAGAATCCGGTCATGTTCGTCGTGGAAGTGGGCGCGCTTCTCACTTCTATTCAACTGGTGCGCGATGTTTTGCACCACAACGGCGGATTTGGCTTCGGCTTACAGATCACGTTGTGGCTTTGGTTCACCGTGCTGTTTGCCAATTTTGCGGAAGCCATGGCCGAGGGACGCGGCAAGGCCCAGGCGGAGACTCTGCGCAAAGCTAGAGCGGAAACGGAAGCGCGGCGCTTGCGATCGGACGGTTGCACCGAGGTTGTGCCAAGCTCGAAACTGCGTTCCGGGGATCAGGTGCTTGTAGCCGCGGGCGAATTCGTTCCAGGCGATGGTGAAGTCGTCGAGGGCGTGGCCTCGGTCGATGAGTCGGCGATTACCGGAGAGTCTGCGCCGGTGATTCGCGAATCCGGAGGAGACCGCTCTGCGGTCACCGGCGGCACACGCGTCCTTTCCGATGAAATCCGCGTGCGCATCACCTCGAATCCCGGTGAAACATTTCTCGACCGGATGATCAGCCTCGTGGAAGGCGCATCGCGCCAGAAAACCCCGAATGAGATCGCGCTCAATATTCTTTTGGCAGGACTGACCATCATTTTTCTCTTGGCCGTCGTAACGCTGCAGCCTTTTGCGGTTTATTCCGGCGCGCCGCAAACTATTTTCGTTCTTGTCTCGCTCCTCGTGTGCCTTATCCCGACGACCATCGGCGGTCTTCTCTCCGCCATCGGCATCGCGGGCATGGACCGTCTAATCCAACGCAACGTGATCGCCATGTCGGGCCGCGCCGTGGAAGCATCGGGTGACGTCGACGTTCTCCTGCTCGACAAGACCGGCACCATCACACTCGGCAACCGCCAAGCGACCTCTTTTCACGCGTGCCCCAGCGTCACAGAAGTGGAACTTGCCAGCGCGGCGCAGCTCGCGTCTTTTGCGGACGAAACGCCGGAGGGCCGTTCTATCGTCGTGCTCGCAAAAGAAAAATACGGCCTGCGCGGCCGCGAACTCGCGCCGCACAATCCCATCTTCATTCCATTTTCGGCGCAGACTCGCATGTCTGGCGTGGATATGGATGGCATCGAAGTCCGCAAAGGCGCTCCGGAAGCCATTGACAAATACGTAGCTGAGAAGGGTCAGGTTGTTCCCGCCGAAATCAAACTGATCGTGCGCGAGATTGCGAATGGAGGCGGAACGCCGCTGCTCGTAACGCAAAATCGCCACGTGCTCGGCGCCATCGCGCTGACCGACATCGTGAAAGGCGGAATGCGCGAGAGGTTCGAACACCTGCGCGCCATGGGCATCCGGACCATGATGATCACGGGCGACAATCCGCTAACTGCAGCCGCAATCGCGCGCCAGGCCGGTGTGGACGATTTTCTCGCCGAAGCTAAGCCCGAAGATAAGATGGCGCTCATCAAGCGCGAACAAGCCAAAGGCAAACTCGTCGCCATGACCGGCGATGGCACGAATGATGCGCCTGCCCTTGCGCAAGCCGACGTCGGCGTGGCGATGAACACGGGGACGCAAGCCGCGAAAGAGGCCGGCAACATGGTCGACCTCGATTCGAACCCGACCAAGCTCATCGAAATCGTCGAAATCGGCAAACAGTTGCTCATCACGCGTGGCGCGCTCACCACATTTTCTGTCGCCAACGACGTTGCAAAATATTTCGCGATTATTCCCGCGATGTTCGCCGCCGCGTTTCCGCAGTTAGAAGTTTTGAATGTGATGAGGCTGAGTACTCCGGAGTCCGCGATTCTCTCAGCCGTCATCTTCAACGCGTTAATCATCATCGCGCTCATACCGCTAGCGTTGCGCGGCGTGCGCTATCGTCCGCTCGGTGCGGCAGCTTTGCTCCGCCAGAATCTTCTCGTCTATGGCCTCGGCGGCGTGGTAGCGCCATTCCTGGGGATCAAACTGATCGACATGGCGATCACCTACTTGCACCTGGCGCGGGGGAGAACTCTATGAAGCAACATTTGCGAATTGCGATCCTCATGACGCTGGTGACGACCGTGCTCTTCGGGCTGTTATATCCTTTGGCGGTCACCGGT
>DATEWL010000406.1:0-6068 GCA_035258025.1 Candidatus Acidiferrum sp.
TCCGCCGCCACGGCTACGTGTTCGTAGCCCGCAATTTCACTCCCCGCGCCTCAAAAGGCGAGATCGATATGGTCGGATACGATGGCAAGACGCTCGCCTTCGTCGAGGTCCGAACACGCACCGTGCGCGAGGAAATGTCTGCCTTACCGGAGCTAAGCGTCACGCCGGGCAAGCAACACCTGCTGGCGCGCACTGCGCAGCACTTCCTTGTGGAACGCCGCGTCCCTGAGTGCCCCTGTCGGTTCGACGTTGTTGCGATCGACAATTCCCCCGGCAAGCCGCCGGTCGTGCGCCTGCATAAAGACGCGTTCAGCCCCCAAATGTAAGATTCCACAGGGAAATTGCTGCTGGGCATCTACTCAGCGCCGCAAGAAGCGGTACAATCGGAGCCCATGGATGGTCTTCCACCATCCGTGCGTTTGGGAATGTTCGAGGAGGATTGCTTTGCCGGAGTTGCGAAAAGACCCGATTACTGGCCGCTGGGTGATTATTTCTACGGAGCGCGGAAAACGTCCGAACGATTTTCTGCGCGAGAGCGTCGCTCCTCTGCCCAACGGCAAGAATTGCCCGTTCTGCCCCGGCAATGAAGCCAAGACGCCGCCGGAGATTCTCGTCTACGGCAGGAGCAATGGTGGCGCGAACACCGCAGGTTGGAGCGTTCGCGTTGTGCCCAACAAATTCCCGGCACTCGGTATCGAGGGCGATCTCGACCGCGAGGGCGAAGGTCTCTTTGACAAAATGAACGGCGTCGGCGCGCACGAAGTCATCGTCGAAACGCCTGATCACGCCGCGACTCTGGCCTCTTTGCCGGAGCGTGCCCTCGAAGATGTCCTCTGGGCCTACCGCGACCGCATGCTCGATCTCAAGAACGACAAAAGGTTCCGCTACGTGCTGATTTTTAAGAATCATGGCGAAGCGGCAGGCGCTTCCGTCGAGCACACGCACTCACAATTGATTGCTCTGCCCATCGTGCCGCGGCGCGTGCGCGAAGAGGTGGATAGCGGCTGGCACTATTACGATGAAAAAGAGCGCTGCATCTTTTGCGACATCATCCGCCAGGAACGCGACACTGGCGAGCGCATCATCGGCGAAAACGATCATTTCATCACGCTGGCACCGTATGCCTCGCGCTTTCCTTTTGAGATGTGGCTGCTCCCCAAGGTGCACGGCTCGTCCTACGAAAACAACCAAAGCACCATGTACGCGAGCCTCGCGCGCATGTTGAAGGACACCTTGATGCGGCTCGACGCCGTCCTCGACCGTCCACCCTACAACTTCATGATCCACACCTCGCCCATCGGTGAAGAAATCAACGACCATTACCACTGGCACATTGAGATCATTCCCAAGCTGACCAAAGTCGCCGGCTTTGAGTGGGGCACCGGGTTTTATATCAACCCGACGCCGCCCGAAGAATCCGCCCGCTTTTTGCGCGAAGCCAAAATCGCTTCGCCGTTGGCGCCCACAAAAAAATAGCGCGTAGCCTTCGCGTGGCGGCCGTCCAGATTCCAGCCCACGGCAAGAGTTTTGCTATACTTAGCAGTTTGGCGCGGTACCCAAGTGGCCTAAGGGGAAGGTCTGCAAAACCTTTATCCGTGGGTTCGAATCCCACCCGCGCCTCCAAATTCAATGCGTCCGGACCGGAAAAAATGCGACGCGCATCCACGCGTGATGGGTTTTCTATTCGCCCCAGCTAACATAATCCAATATAATTTCGCTCGCCGGTGTGCGTATCCTATTCGGCCAGTGACGATGCAGGAGGTTGAGACTATCTTGAAACCGAACACTCGCATGCTCACAGTTTCACTTGCAAAGTGCGCGTTGCTATCTATTTTTCTGATTGCTTCCTCGCAGGCGCAGGATTCGACCTTCCATGATGCACCGCCATCCGCAAAGCAACAGAAGAATCCCTTCGAAGGCCAGCATCCTGCGTCCGCGAAGGCTGACTACCTTCAGCGCTGCGCTTCCTGTCACGGACCAAACGGAGAAGGCACCGGCAACATTCCTGCACTGGCCACGGGTAAAGCGCAAGGCGCCAGCGATGGCGAGATCTTCTGGTACATCACGAAGGGTGATTTGAACAACGGCATGCCACCCTGGGCAACTCTTCCAGAAGAGCAGAGATGGCAGATCATCAACTATCTACGGGTGCTCGGCAGCCAAAAACCGGGTTCGCCCCGCGTGCCGCTTTCCGCCGACGAAGCCGTCGCGACTGCCTCGAATGCGCCTCCCCCCAAACCGCCATTCACCGACTACCGTTACGAGAAACCCGGCACGATTCGCAAGATCACTTTAAAAGATCTGCCCGAGCCGCTGGCTACGGCGTCGTCCGGCAATGGTCCTCAACTCGTTCCGCGCCCGAAGGACGCCTGGCCGCAAGTCCTGCCTGGCTTTAAAGTCGAACTCTATGCGTCCGGGCTCGATCAACCGCGACTGATTCGCACCGCGCCCAATGGCGATTTTTTCGTCGCCGAAAGCCACACTGGCAACATTCTGATCTTCCGCGGAGTGACCGCCGACGGCAAGGCCGCCCAGTCAGAAACCTTCGCCAGCGGGCTCAACCGTCCGTTCGGCATCAGTTTTTATCCGCCTGGGCCGGACCCGCAATGGATCTACATTGGGAACACGGATTCGGTAGTCCGCTTTTCCTATCGCAACGGCGATTTGAAAGCGCGTGGCCCCGCGGAACACCTTGCCGACCTCCCATCGGGTGGCGGTCATTGGACGCGCGACATTCAGTTCTCGCCGGATGGCAAGAAAATGTTCGTTTCCGTAGGCTCGGCTTCGAATATCGATGACACCGATACCACACCCGCGGAGAAGAATCGCGCCGATGTTCTCGAATTCAATCCAGATGGCTCGGCGATGCAAATCTACGCTTACGGCATCCGCAATTGCGTAGGGCTGGCCGTCAATTCGAAGACTGGCGAGTTGTGGTGTTCGGTGAACGAGCGCGATGCGCTAGGCGACAATCTGGTCCCGGATTACATCACTCACGTTCAGGACGGCGGCTTCTACGGCTGGCCCTGGTGGTATATGGGCAGCCATCAAGACCCGCGCCACGAAGGGAAGCATCCCGAGCTGAAAGACAAGGTCATTACGCCGGATGTCATCCTTCATCCGCACAACGCGTCGCTGGAACTGACGTTTTATAACGGCAAACAATTCCCAGAGGAATACCAGGGCGATATTTTCGCTGCTGAACATGGCTCGTGGAATCGCTCGGTTCGCGTGGGCTATGAAGTCATTCGTGTGCCCCTGCATCAGACTGGCCATGCCACCGGCGAATACGAAGATTTCATGACGGGATTCGTCGTGGACAATGGCCACGTTTGGGGACGCCCCGTGGGCGTCACCGTCGCTCAAGATGGCTCGCTGCTCGTCACCGATGACGGCTCGAAATCAATCTGGCGCGTGAGCTACACAGGAAAGTGACCACGGCGCAATCGAGCGCGGCGAATCCCTCGTAGGGGAGAGCTTGCCCGCCGTATGAGCTTCGCTTGCCTAGGTGCACAAATGTCAGTGCTGCATCGTGCCGGTCAGTATCCCAACTTCTTATCCACAACATTGAGCAACGGTTCGCCCTTCCGGAATCGTTCAAATTGCTCAATGAAAAATTTCATCGCATTGTCTAGCCAATCGGGCGTATGGTCCGCACAGTGCGGAGAAAGCAATACGTTCTCCAGCTTATAAAACGGATGGCCCGCCGGTAATGGCTCGTGATCGAACACATCCAGGGCCGCGCCTCTGATTTGGCCACTAGAAAGCGCGGCAATCATCGCTTCCTCGTTGATCACCGGACCACGCCCAACATTGATCACCACCGACGTTCGCTTCATCGACGCGAACTCCGCCTCGCCTATCATTCCGCGCGTCTCCAAAGTCAATGGTGCGGCTACAACCACATAGTCGCATCGCGAAATCATTTCGAGGCGACGGTCTGGCGTAAAAGTTTCGGCAACCAGCGGATCTGCACTCTGCGAAGCTGCAGCATGCCGCCTTACGGCGAGCACCGTCATTCCCATTGCACGCACCCTTTCAGCAATCGCCCGCCCAATGTCCCCATATCCGATAATTCCGACAGTCTGCCCCGATACCCACAAGACGTCGAACGCTTCCCACACCCCAGCCATCTGATTCTGGACCATGCGCCGGAAATCTTTCGCAAAATACAAAATCGCCCCAAGCGTAAACTCGCCGAGCGATGCGCTAAACACGCCTGCCCCATTGGTGAGTGGCACGGCACTCTCTTTCAGCTCCGCGAACAGCGTTCTCTCTAAGCCCACGGAGCGCGAATGCACCCAAAGCAGGTTCGGACACATCGCAAATACCCTTTTAAACAACTCCAACGAGCCAGACCAATTGAATAGCACGCTCGCGTGAACAGCCGCCTCTGCAAACGCCTCCACCGAATTTCCCGCGGTAATGTTCACGTCCGAGATCAGCTCGGTCAGCATCGCAAGCTGCGCCTCCGCCGGCTCAGCCGGACTTACAAGCACCAAAATCGTGTCGTCTCTCATGGGCGCCGCATGAACAGCGCAAAAGATTACACCACAATCTGCGCAACCCGTATCTAGCAAACGCAGTTTGGAAAGATCAAATTCTGCCTTTAAGGCGGTAGTGAGTCGGTTTCCGAGTACGCGACCAGCGAGGTGCCAGTCCGCCCTTTTGTCGGCGGTTTGGTGGCGACGAATCGATTGCCCTGTGGGCCGAGCTAAAACTCCATGGAGACCGAAATATTCCCAGATTTCAAGGAATTGTCGGCTTTGCGAAAAACAAATTTAATCAGGGCTTGCTTGAGGTTCCCCGGATTGATCATTGCCGTAGCAATCGGAAACTTGATCAGTTGCGTGCCTGCAGTGTCGACAAGCGTGACGTCATACATGGTCGTTGCGCCCAACGCCTCAGATACGTTAGCCCGGCCATTCGACAAGGTCTGTGTGACGACTACCGTATCAGGGCCTGAAGCGTTCTGTTTGCTAAAGGTCACGGTTCCTTGAATATTCGTCCCATCGTCCCAGTGCGCACTCATCGAGAGACTTGTTGTGGAGGTTTGCGCCCGTGCGGGAAGCGCAAAGACGGTGGTCATGCAAAGCAGCAGTATACAAAGATAGTTTTTCAAGTAGGCCCCCTGAAACAAATTTGATTTCTTACCGATTCGGCGTGTCTCTTGCGACTTCCGGGGAGAGGGGGACCCGTTGTTGACCGTTCCGATTGCAGATGGAGGCTAACAAGGAAAATGGCATGCGGTTACTTGGACTGTAGGACAGAATTAGTACAGCGTACTTTCTTCACCTATTGCCTGTCCTCCTCCGAAACAGACATGACTGGCGAGAGAAATTCTCCAACGGCCCCGTTCTCCATTATTAGAATGCGCTCATTAATAAGCGGTGCAGAATATTTCGCTGAAAGACGCTCTTAGCGCAGATACTTGGCGAGTACTCAATAAACGCGATACTCGCAAACTGAGTCACCACAATGCTTAGAGGTTGACACTACAATTTTCTGCCTCCTACAATGCACCGCTTCGGAGAACGGATTGGCAGTTGACCGCACGATTTGAAAGTTCTACGTTTGTCTGATTCAAGTCCAAGATTTTGGAAGGAACTCTGTGCCGCCAAAAGATTCTAAGTCGTTGAGGAGTCATCGCTGGTATGGCCCGGACGATCTGCGTTCGTTCGGACATCGTTCGCGCGCCGCCTCTATGGGGTGCACGCAGGCGGATTACGCGGGCAAGCCCGTCATCGCCATCATCAACACCTGGGGCGACATCAATCCGTGCCACAGCCATCTCCGAGCGCGCGCGGAAGACGTCAAGAAAGGGGTGTGGCAGGCTGGCGGTTTCCCTGTCGAAATGCCTGCGTTCACTCTCGGCGAAACATTTCAGAAACCGACCACGATGATGTATCGCAACCTGCTGGCGATGGAAACCGAAGAATTGTTGCGTTCCTATCCCGCCGACGGCTGCGTGCTGATGGGCGGCTGCGACAAAACGACTCCCGCACTCTTGATGGGCGCTATTAGCATGAATCTGCCCGCGATCTACGTTCCCGCGGGACCAATGCTTC
>DATEWL010000407.1:0-9745 GCA_035258025.1 Candidatus Acidiferrum sp.
ACCGCGGTGATGTGGTTGGAGAGCGCACTTTTGGCATGGCATCCGAGCAAAAGCTGATCTCGCTCGATGACGGGGCTGCACTCTTTCTGACCGTCGCCAATTATTACAATGGAGATGGCAAGTCCATTCTCGAAGAAGGCGTCGTGCCGTCCGAAGTTGTGCGCGCCTCCGCGGAGGACGAGGTGGACACCGGCGATGAGGATAGCAGCTCGGCCGATGCGCAGAAAGAACCTTCGCTTCCTCGTCCGTTGTCGCCCGAAGATCCGATCTTCCGCAAAGCCCTCGAACTCTTGAAGGCTCCGCAGAAAAAAGCCGCCTAGCGTTCTGTGTTCGTTCGGCGCGGGGCCACCAATCAAATATCTGTGTTCCAACGCCAGCGCCGCAAACGGTGCCGCGCTGCAGTTCCATTCGCTTTTTTCGTTCTAGCGGCGCTTTTCTCCTGGGGCTGCAGGAGCGAACATCCGAAACGACTCTCGCCCAGCCAAGTCCACGCGATCACCCGCGAAATGATGCGTGCCTCGGGGGGTTTCGGTAAACAACCCGGAGACATCGCCTCCCACCTCCAGTTTGATGGCGCGCATTCTGATCGAGCGGATCATCTCTTCGTGGCCCTGCCTGCGGGCGGCTCAGAACAATCCCGGCGGGAATCGGTAGCCAGTCTCATCCAATCCTTGGATCGCATTGCGACGTCGAACAATCTGACGCGCGACGATCCAACGAGTTCAGGGGCACTTCTGCGGCTGGATTATCGCAGCGGTGGCGTGATCACGAATTCGGTCCACATTGTCGCCCCGGTGGCGCGCGCCGCTTCTTCGGCTTCTTCGCGGCAGGGCGAAAAGAACGGGGCGGCGCGCCTTGCGATCATCCTTGACGATCTCGGCAACGATCGCGCAGCCGCCGACGCGATTTTCGCTTTGCACTATCCCCTGACCATCTCCGTCCTGCCTAATCATGCGCATTCCGTCGAGATCGCAGAGGAGGCTCATCGCCGGGGCTACGAAGTCATGCTGCACCTCCCCATGCAGTCCGTCGGAAACGAAACGCCCGAAGCGCACGAGTTGCATCCGGGCATGCCGGCCGGCGATATCCCTGCGCTTTTCGAACAGATGATGCAGAGCGTTCCGAACGCGGCGGGAGTTAACAATCATCAAGGCTCTCAAGCCACCGCCGATCCCGCGCTCATGGAAGAGCTCATGCCCGTTCTTCAGAAGTGGAATCTCTTTTACGTGGACAGCCGCACCACCGCAGCGACCGTTGCCTATGACACCGCACAGCGCTTTGGTGTACGTTCCGGTTTCCGGAATGTCCCGTTCCTCGACGATGTCGCCGAAGTGTCCGCTGTGCGTAAGCAGCTCGATCTAGCTCTCCGCGGAGCGAAAAATAAGGGAGAAGCCATCGCCATTGGACATCCCCACCCCGCGACGCTGCAAGCTCTGAGCGAAATTCTTCGGCAAGCAGAAACGCGCGGTGTACACCTCGTTTACGCTTCCGACCTTGTGCACTGAAGCTCTTAGTTAGCGGGCGGGACGTATCTCTGTTCTTGTCTTGCGGGATACAAACGGTCAAAGACAAAAAAGAATACAGCGAGGATCAAAAAATCGATCACGCTGCCTTCGGGTCCAGCTGCCCCCCCCGTCAGCCAGTTCGGCCCATGTAATGTCGCGTTCGAAAGATGGCCCGGAAAAATCATTCCGCTGTCCGGAACAGAGAACAAAAACGTTTCTCCAAAATCGAAAGCCGCGTGCATGCCGAGCGCAAACCACAGGCTTCCCGTTCGCTTTAGCGTGAAACTCCAGAATAAACCCACGAAGAATACGCCAGTTACTCCGATCCAGCCTTCGCCAGGATTTAGGAGATGCACGGCTCCGAAGAAGAGGGAGAGAAGAATCGCCGCGGGCCAAAAGCCGACGCCGTCTGCTAGAGTGTGCAAAGCATAGCCGCGAAAGAAAAATTCTTCGAATAGACCGACCACAAAGAAAAAAGCTCCCCAAAACAACGCCCATTTGGCGATCGCTCCTCCGTGTTCAGCCAAACTTCCGAAGGAATAACCCGTAAACAAGGCAATCAGCCCAATCAACACGGAAATCTCGCAGAGGCCAAAAAGGCATCCGAGCCAAAACTGCTTTCCGAATACGCCTTGAGCGGGCAATCCATAGACCGACATCGGACGCGCTTCCAGCTTGGACATGATCCAGGCCGCTAGAAATGCTGCAAGAAAGCGTGTTAATTCGGCGAGGAACTGATAGCTCGGAGAAAAAACACCCCAGGTCGGCCGCAAGATAAAGCCGAGAAGATAAGTGGAAACCGTCCAAAATACAAAAAATATGGCTGCGTAAATCAGGAGACGCCAGCCCGCGCGCAGTCCCGTTTTGTTCAGGAATACAATTTCGGGAAATCCGCTTGCGGGTGGATTTGCAGTTTTTTGCGCCGCCGGCGGAGTGCCGAACGAATCGTCGTCCATTTATTGCTCCAACCAAACTCGCACCAGCCGCTTCACTTTCTGACGCCCAGGCGCGTAGCTCGTAAGCAGGCTCGCGCGGGGAATCTGCTGAATCGGGCGCTCTGAACTCAATCTTGGAGCTCTGATTGGGAAACAAACTAACATAGTGCTGCGCGAGAGATCGCGCATTTCTTTCGCTTCATCTAAATTGTTGCTAGCGCCCTTTTTCTTTAGCGCGAAGCCATATCTCCCTGCGTCAAACGAACGGCCGCAGCCGCCAGAATGTGCCGGCTTTTTCTCTCTTGCACGAAAACGACGGCCCGCAAGTTCCCCACGTTCCATTTCGAATCCAGTCTCACGACAGGTTGTGCGGCGAATCCTTCCTGGCCGTTCTTCCCGACAACGCCGATCACTATCAACTCCCGCAAAACTGGTGAATGCTGCAATTCTTTTCCCACGTTCTCTCCGGCTTTCACAGATGAGTGCAGCCCGCTCTCCGTGATGGCGAGAATCACTTCCGCAGGATCCTTGGGGGCGGCGTTCAAGAGCTTTTCTACGCTTATCTTGAACGCAACCGAATTGTTCTGAACCGGCGAAACTTCGCTGATCTCCACTTTAGCTTTTCGGGTTGCCGCGGCTTTTTCAATTTCCTGGCGGGCCTTGATCCCGCCGCTGCCGACAAATCCTGCCGTTCCGTCCACAACCATTTGCGGCGTGTAGGGATTGCCGTTATGGAGAGGGCTGGCATAGTCATATTGCCGAGTAGTCCAACTAGAGGAAGAAAAGGGGTCTTTCCATCCCTGCTCATCCCAGTACGTCACATGTTCCTCGATAGCGATAATCTCGGCGGAGCCGAACGGCTGCCGGGTATCGAGCGCTGCTAGGAGGGCGTCCGCGGGCGGGCAACTCGAACATCCTTCCGAGGTGAAGAGTTCTACAACGACCGGCTCGCGAGCAACCGCCGCTTGGGAACTTGGGTTCTGGGCGACCAACCCGGTTTTCAATTCCGAAGCCAAAAACGTTGCGAAGAGCACGGAAATAACTACGCCAACCGATCTCATAAGAACTAGCTCCGACTGCCACTTAATTCTGATGCTGGGAACAGATGCAGCGAGTCTTGTTTTGGGACAAAAACAACCTGACACTACATAACCGACTTGTTATACTTAACCGGTTATGTAAAGCTCCTCACCCATGTCCTTGTCCTAACCGGTTTTGGGGGCGAATACCATGTCTGACACTATCTTCTCACCTGGCCTCATCGGTGGCCGTCTTTCCATTGACTTCGTCAATGAACTAGGTTCCTCCTCCGGTTTCTCCTGGGAAGAGCTTCTCCGCTTTCTTCTGGTTACCCGAATCATCTCCTCAGAACGCAGCGCTCAACTGCTCGCACTCCCACAAAACGACCCTCAAAGCGCTGGCGTTCTCCTCGGCAAGTCTCAGAGGCTGCATTCTTCCCTAAACGGGATCTTCAGCACACTTCTCCACAAAGAGGCCCTGTCGCGCAATTCGATCGAGCCCGTTAACGAAGTGTTACGCATTACCGAGGGGCACGACGAACTCCTCCTGCGGAACGGCAAATGGGGCCTGGAATTCGTCGCCCGCGAAGGCGGTTTGGACTGGCTTCTGGCCGCCATCGCGCGTTCCGCCGCTGAACTCATCGCAGAAGGCCCAAGCGCCCGGCTCCGCGTCTGCTCCAACCCATCCTGCGGCCTCTTTTTCTATGATAACTCACGCACGCGCCGCCGGCGCTGGTGCTCGATGTCCCGTTGCGGCAACCGCCATAAGGTCGCAGCCTTTTCCCGCAGGCATTCCACAAGCCAGGGATAGCACGGACTTCCATGCGGCGAACTAGCCCATGGGGCTATTTCACATACTTAGGCGACTCGCCTTTCGACCACGGATCGTAGGTGTGTGCAAAAACCAGCCGTTCCGCGAGCGGCGGGTGAGAATACAGCCAAAAAGTTATGAACTCAGGGGGATTTGGGTCCGCCAGGTCAACCTCTCCTAATACTTGAAACGATTGCGCCGCAACCTCTGAAGCATCCGGAATAATCCCGTGAGTAACCTCCAGGCCGTACACATCGGCGGCATGTTCCTGCATCCGTGAGAAACCGTTGGCCACCGGCGACACCAGGAACATTCCAATCTCCACCAAAAGCAAAAGCACGGCAAAGGATGCCCAATCCTCAGGCCCGTAGATTCGCCACTCCCCGCCCCAGCGTCCCAGTGTCCAGTGCAGAGCGCGAAACAGCGCATAAAACCCAATCAGCATCAATGCCGCAGCAAACAAGAATCCCTTCCAAACATGCCCAAGAACATAATGTCCCAGCTCGTGCCCGACAATGAAGAGCGTCTCGCTGGTGGTCGCCTTCTGGATCGTGGTGTCCCAAACCACCACGCGCTTCGACGCCCCCAGCCCAGTCACATAGGCATTGACCTCGTTGGTCTTTTCGCTGGCCCTCATCAGAAAAATTCGGTCTGGCGGAATCGGAACACCTGCATGTTTCGTCAAATTTTCGATGGCCGCCACCAATTCCGGGTTGGTAGCTTGCAATGGCTCGAATTTGTTGAAGAGCGGATCAATGAACCACGGGCTAATGAACACAACGAAAAGCACGACGGGCAGCGCCGCAAACCAGAAATACAGCCACCAGCGCCGCGGGCTCCTGTGCATGACGGCGGACAGGATCAGCGCAAGAATCAACGCGAATCCCACCATCAGCAGCTGTTCCTTGGCCCAATCCAAGAACCAGGAGCCCCAGCTCTCCACCGACATTTCGTATCGCAGCGAAAGAATGTGCCCGTAAACGCGCAACGGCAGCTCGACGACGTCCACCGTCAAAACAAGCATCGGCACGAACACCAGCGCCTGAACCCACCTCTTGTCGCTGACGCTCTCCGCCCAGTCCCGATACTTCGCGGCCATCCCCAGCCGCAAAAAGACGATCAGCGCCAGGACGTTGAGCCCAACCGCAGCAAAGTACATCGTGTAAGACGCGCGCGAATAGGCGACCGCCTTTTCATAGCGATCGCGCGAGAGAACGTATTCTCCGCTTTTCGGTTGCTGTGAAGCCACAGTCGGGGAGGATTGTGTTCCAGAAAGAACCGAAGGTGCCGACTCAACTTGGGCTGAGAGCGGCTGAGCACTCGCCAAAACGACGGCCAGCGTCGCTCCGCAAATTCCGGCGGATAGACACAAGCTCAGACAAAAACGTACGCCGAAACGGTGAAATGAAGCACACCGCCTCATCCAGACCTCCCCGCGACCGCTCACTCCAACCACCTGTGCGTTACCGACCAAGGCCGCACGCGGCGGGAGTATGCCGCACGAAGCGCCAGCGCGCAAGACTCGTTGTGATAAATGGGGTTTGGTGATTGCAACGCAAACTTCCGACCCAAATGGTTGAGGCTCTCTAAGGCGACCCAGGGGCTACTGTGGGGTGTGCCGTCTTCAGGCAATAATTTCGCACCGCACCTGTCGTAGCCAACCCGATGTGCGTGATCGAGGTCCAGCGCTCCAGTTTGTGATGCCCATAGCGATGAAATAAATACGACGCGCCGATGGAGACTCCAGTGGCCGACGCTTCGATCGCCGCGAACGCCGCATGATTGTCGACGACATCATTCGTCAGAAAAATTTCCTGCCGTCCGCGGCGGCGCATGTTCAGCGTGGAAAAGTAATCGAGAGTCCGCGACGCCCCGACTCCGACGAACAACCAGTCATTTTCTCTATCCCAGAATCGGCGCGGTTTCTCTGGTAGCTCGACTATCTGCCTTGCTGAAATAGACTGACCCGTGGAACCCGGCGCCTCGGCCTTTGGCGCGGATGATTCTTGGCCAAGTGTCGAGCGCGAGAAAACAACCAGAGCTACTACAATCAAGAGTATCAACCCGAATCTAAGAGGTCCGCTCATCGGTCTCCGCGTTTCGTCATAACTTCATCTGTTTCCTGAACCTAGTATAATCGCAAAGTTCTTAGCCGATCTGCTTCGCCCGTCGAGTCCTCCATGCCTCATCGTCTTTTTCTCTTCTGCTTATCCTTGCTGGTTTTTCCGCGGCAGGATTCGCCGCAACACAGCAGGCGGCGCTCGCAAAGCTCGCACCCAAACTCGGTTTTAGACTCCAGTTCAGCCACTGTCCAAGATCAGTTCAAGTCACGCGCCGTTAAGCTCTGTAGTTCTCCTCGGAAGCGCCAGTTGCCACATTCGCGTCATCCGAGCCCTCAGGAATTGTCGTCCGCTAAGGGCAGAGGTATTCTTGAGGTGACCCTGCCCGTAGCCCAAGAGGTATAAAACCATGTCACATTGCATCACTTCGCGCTTGGCCCTTGTTGTCCTGATTGCCGCTCCCATGCTGTCTCTGACCGCTCGCGGGCAATCGCAGGATTCGCAAACTCAATCCGTCGCCGATGCTGCCCGTCGAGCCCGCGAACAGAAGAAAGCTGCCGACAAGCAGCCATCTCCGATCATTACCAATGACACTTTGAAGCCCGCCGCCCCCGCGCCATCCTCGGATGCAAGTCCCGTGCCCGCGCCTTCCGCTCAGCCCGTTGCGGATTCTTCCAATGCACCTGCGCCTAACGCCTCGCCCACTCCGGCTGGGCAGCTTGCTCCAGGCTCACCTGCCGGGGATGCCGACGCAAAAACCAAGGACTCCGCCGAAGTGGCCCGCCAGAAGCAGCAGCTTGCCGAAGCGCAAAAGGAACTTGAGCTTCTTCAGCGCGAGCTCGCCTTGGAACAGGATAACGTCTACGCGAAAACCAATTACGCCAGTGACACCGCGGGCAAAGCCAAGCTGGACGATCTCAAGCTGCAAGTCGCGGACAAACAGCAAGCGCTCGACGCCTTGAAAGCGCGCCTTGAAGCTCTCCTCGGAACGGCGGGCACCACTGCTCCGCCAACGCCACCAGCTCCGCCGCAACCCTAGCTTCAGCCCCTGGGCAGTCCTGCCCTAATGGCATTCTTGTGTCCTTCTCATGCATTGCTCACAGGACCGTGCGTGTCGAGCCTCAGCCAATTTCTGTGTTCATGCAGCGCCCTGCCGTCCGTTCGCGAATCCTGCGAAAAACTGGCCAAGCAACCCCACCACAATCCATTGTAGTCATTTCTCTTGACACCACAGGCTCGTCACGGCAGAATCCACGCCAACAATTCTGCCCGGGCCGCCCAAGGGAGCTTCTGTCGCACGCGCCGTATCGCGCACCCGCAGAGCTGGCCGGCCCATTGAGGGAGTGCGCATGCAGTATCTGCCCGGTTTCACCGTGCAATGCATTAATCCATTGTGCGACCTACGCGGCCATTGGCTTCGTGCCGATGCCACCGGCCCCATCGCCGACGACGGCCGCTGCCCCTGCTGCGGCGACTTCCTGCGGAATGTCCCCCCGCCGCTCAGCCCGCGCTTCCGCATGCGCCCACGTCCACTAACCGCGCGTCCGCCCCTTCGCCCGCGCCCCCGCTAACAGCGCGGCGCCGCCGAAACGTCTCCATCGCAACTCGGGAACTTTTCCGCGCCTTCGGCCTCTATCTCTACGGCACGCGCCAGCCACCTTCTCGTCCCCAGCCGGCCGCGCCCCGAGGTGCAACATGACCGGCGTTCCTTCTCGTTCGTCTTGGCCAAAGCGCATTCTCCTTACCATCGCTGCGCTCGTCTCCTTCTTGCTCCTCTTCGTCATCGCTCTCCGCATCGCCGTGACGGAAATGTACCGAGGGGCTGGTATTGAATCCTCAAGAGCAACCGGCCTAGCCGCCTCGCCTTATTGGGACGAGCGGAGCATGTGGTCAAGTGCTCCGATGCTTCAAAAATCCGTCGACTCCGCGCGCCCCGCTTTCCCGTGGGAATCCCCCATCGCGCGCACTGCAGACCTTCGCACGCGCTCTTCCTCGTTCGATCGTTCCGTCTCCGAACTTCATCGAATTGTCTCCGCCCGCCAGGCCTATCTCGAAGATCTACGCACCGAGACCCGTTCCGGCTCCGGCCGCGCCCTCGCCGCAACGCTTTCCGTGCCTACCAAGGAATTCGACGCAGCGATCTCCGATCTGAAAATGCTCGGCCGTGTGGAAGCCATCTCGGAGGCCGGCGAAGATTCCGCCGTCAAACTCGCCACCGCGGAAAGACATTTCGCCGCCGCGCAAACCAATCTCTCCCGCCTCCAGAAACTCCAGCGCGAACGCAAAGGCGAGCTTCGCGACGCCGTCGCCCTCGAAAAAGATATCGCCCAGGCCAATGAGATCGTCGCCGAAGCCCAACGCCAGCACGAAAGCCTCCTCTCCACCGTTGCCCAAGCCCACATCCATCTTGTCTTGATGGAAGACTATCGCGCTCCCCTCGAAACAAACCTCGCCGGCTCGACCCTCGCCGTCCGCAACTCCTTCGTTGAAGGCGTCAGCGCCATCTTTTGCTCCCTCGCACTCGTGCTCGGCGTTCTCTTTGAATTCGGCCTTCCGCTGCTCTTCTGGGCCCTCCTCCTTTTCTGGCCCACGCGAGTGGTCTGGCGCCGCTTCCGCCACGCCAGTCCCAACACCGCCGTCCCCGCCGCGCCCTGACTCAATTCGCAGGCGGCGCTCGGCAGCCTCTCCGATTTTCTTGACTCGATACTACCTATTTTGGTAATCTTTGTTCAGGAGATTTCTGGACTGCGGCAGCCTTGCTGCCGCTTTTTCATTTCCAGGCGCGGTCGCCGAGCGTCACCAAGCTCCCCAGAATAATCACCCAGGAAAACGCCTCGGTCTCCCCACGGTTCCCAAAACGTAAGTCCTTTAAATGCAACGTTTACAAAAAAAAGGGGGAGGGGTGGGCCGCTAAAAAGGCAAGAGCCGGAAGGCAGCATCGCCCCGGCTTCGGATCGTTCCTCGGAGTTGGTCGATCTGTTAGCTCTCAACGAGTCCTTTTTCCAGCATTTCCTCGTCGCTGAGCCACAGATCGGGGATATTGGCTGAGCCGAGCCGCAGAATGTCTTCCAAGGCGCCGCGCACTTCCTTAAGGCCGAAGTCCACGCCGATACGCTCCAGGAGTTCGATCAAGGCTTGCGCGCCCTCAGCAAGGGCTGGCTTGGGATACGTGTGCTCGTGCGGCAGGGCGCTCTCTAGCCGCTTCCCAAGCCGATGATACGTCACGACATATATCGCACTGGGCCCCCCGCCGTGCCGAACGATGTGCAGAAATCCCCGCGTCGTCGGTTTTTCCGGGGCCAGTCTCGCAGCCAGCCCTGAACCGGAGGAGTGTACGCTCATCGTGTTGTGTCCCTCGGCCTGGTGAATGTCCTCAACTGCAGCCGCTCGTACTGCCGCAGTTTCCGCATTTGTA
>DATEWL010000408.1:0-4545 GCA_035258025.1 Candidatus Acidiferrum sp.
GCCTTTCATAAGCGGGCTTGTCTCCGGGGCGGCTGGTTGGCGACGAGGCCACAACGCCTGCATTTCGCACAGTGTCGGCCAAATCCTCCAACGCGAGTCTCGGAATGGCGGGATCGAGGGCGGGTTTTTCGCGGGAGGCAAAAATCAATTTGACGCCCGCATCGCGTGATACGCGTACGGCGAAATCGAGCGTTGCGCCGTCATCCATCGGCACGGCCACCGCTCCGCGCAACAAGCAGCCCCAAAAAGCCGCGGTCCATTCCGCACTGTTCGGTCCCCAGAGCAGGACACGATCGCCTGTCCCAACACCGCGTTCTCGCAGTTCCAGGGCGCACGCAAAAGCCACGCTCGCGAGCTTGCGGTACGTCCAAGTTTCGCGCCGATAGCCGCGCCGCTGCACGAACGCGATATCGCTGCCGTAGCGCTCGAACTCCCGGAATAGCGATAGAAGATTGTCTCGGGACATAATCCCCGGCTCTCTCGCGCCTCTGAGATGATTTGATTCTACGCCTGCGGGAAGCGTACAACCTCCGCCTATGCAACGAGGTAGCACGTCCCGTGCCACGAAACTAGCGATAAGAAGGGCCATGCCACAAAAGAACGCCTACGTGCATCTCATGAAAAGCACGTAAGCAGAATGTGCGAATTTTCGGGTACAATGGGTTCTGCTGAGGGGCACGCCGTACACCCCTATCTATTTCGTTCTTAAGCAGGGTAAATGCCGGTACCGATTTCACAGATGTGGACGGTCGCAACCTACGTCCTCAAGCAAAAAATTGCAGGGCGCAAACGCTATCCGTTTGTGCTGATGCTCGAGCCGCTATTCCGCTGCAATTTAGCGTGCGCCGGCTGCGGCAAGATTCAGTATCCCGCGCATATTCTGAAGAAGGAATTGAGCCCCGAAGAGTGCTTCAAGGCTGTCGACGAGTGCGGCACGCCGATGGTTTCCATTCCCGGCGGCGAACCGTTGATGCATCCGCAGATCGACAAGATCGTCGAGGGGCTGGTTGCGCGCAAGAAATACATCTATCTCTGCACCAACGCGCTCCTTCTGAAAGAAAAGCTGGACCTCTTCAAGCCCAGCAAGTATTTGACGTTTTCCGTTCACATGGACGGCCAGCGCGAACACCACGATTTCTCCGTGTGCCGTGAAGGCGGCTACGACCTGGCGGTCGATGGAATCAAAGAAGCGCTGAAGCGCGGCTTCCGCGTCACGACCAACACAACCCTCTTTGACGGCGCCGATCCCAACAGCGTCCGGCAGTTTTTTGACGAAATGATGGAGCTGGGCGTCGAAGGCATGATGCTCTCTCCAGGCTATTCCTACGATAAAGCCCCGGATCAAAAGCACTTCCTGGGCCGCGCGCGCACGCGCCGCACCTTCCGCGCAATTTTGTCCAACCGCAAAAAGAGCTGGCAGTTCAACCAGTCTCCTCTTTTTCTCGAATTCCTGATGGGCAAGAAACAATACGCCTGCACGCCTTGGGGCATGCCCACCTACAACGTGTTCGGCTGGCAAAAGCCTTGCTATTTGCTCCAGGACGGCTATGCGGATTCGTTCCAGGAGTTGCTGGAAGCCACCGAGTGGCAGAATTACGGGACGGAATCCGGAAATCCGAAATGCGCTAACTGTATGGTTCATAGCGGCTACGAAGCTTCGGCGGTTGACCACACTTTCAGCGGTCTCCGAGGCCTTTTCGCCACGATAAAGGCTACCTTTGCCGGAAATTACGCCGACTCGGATGCGCTGGCACTCCTCAACGAGCCTGCGAAACCCGTGCACTCCTATAATCCGCTGGTTCAGATCGAAGCCACCAAGAGCCAATTCGAGGAGACCAGCGCTTGACAGGCCCACGCCACGCCGACCGGCCGAGCCACACGGACGCCGCGGTCTCAAATCCCGACACGCTGGAAGTCGCTCCGGGGACTCTCCACGAAGCGGTCCAGGGTTGGGTCCCCGAGCTTGCCACCGAGGACGAGCTTCGCATCGCACTGGAAAAAGCCTTCGACTATCGCGGCGACGTCACTCTAACCACCAAAGATGGCAAGAAGATAGAAGGATACATTTTCGATCGTGTCTCTGGTTCGACGCTCGCGAACTCGTTTGTGCGTGTTCTGCCCAAGGATTCCAACCAAAGAGAGAGAATCGCTTACGCCGACATTGCGGCACTTGCCTTCACAGGCCGCGATCCCGCTGCCGGAAAAAGTTGGGAAGCCTGGATACGCAAATATTGGGAAAAAAAGGCCGCCGGCGAGCGCGGTTTCGGCTTGCAACCCGAGTCCCTGGAATAGCCACAAATCGCCCTTCTGGGAGCTCCTTCCGGCCCACATCACCATACTAAGTCTATATTTATCAATACCTTAGAAAGAGAAGCATGCCGCTCTCCTGTTAGCTTACAGCGTAGACAAATAGCCCATTTTGTGGTACTCTTTGGGTAGCATTCGTTTGCTCTTGAAGTACTTCTTGCCGCGTTGGAAGGGCTGCTGAAGCAACGATTGCCGCCGCTCGTTGGCAAGCTTGGGACAGTGCCGAGCTTGGGGAATAACGTGCGCTGTCGCGCTCGTCAACTATTGGGGTTCTTCTTCCTGCTCGAGGGCGCTGCGCATAATCATAAAGAGATTCAAATCGAGTTTCATAAACGCAAAGTGTGGTAGAGGAGGATGATGTGCAAGTGATGGCAGAGGGTCAGACAGTCAAGCACGATACTTACGGCTTGGGCATTGTTACCGCATCCGACCAGGAGCGCACCGCGATTGATTTCGACGATCACGGTCCCAAGTTGTTCGTTACCAGCATCATGGTGGCAGAGTTGATCGGCGAAGCACCCGCCACGCCGCCGAAGACCAAGCGCCGCCGCAAGGCTTCCACAGCCGCGAAGGCTGCCAAGAAAGCCGCCGCTGCTGCTACTGCTGCCGCCGCAGGCCGTTCGTAGTTCTTTTCTCTCCTCGCTCTTGAAGTTCACACTTCCCCTTCGCCAATCTGGCGCAGGGGTGTGTCCAAGAATTCCAACTTTCCGCTTGTTCGCTCTGTGATAGTGTCTGCTCTATGAAGCGCTTTGTCATGGCACTTGGGTTGGTTTTCGTCATTCTCGCTTTGGTGGCATTTGTGCACCCCGACTTCGACTATCACAAGCGGGAAGAAGTCGCGAAAATTGGTCCGGTTACGGCGACCGTGGACAAGCCGCAGCGGACAACGGTTCCTCCTGTGGCTGCGGCCGCTTTGCTGATCGCGGGGGCCGTACTAATCGCCCTGGGCTCGAGAATAAAGTAGCGGTTGACTGCTCTTGGGATTGGTTTAAACGTGCGCGCTCCTGTTGGATCTCCCTCTAAGTAGCAAACATGCAAACACTTACCGCTTCGCTCCTTCGAATCTCATGCCTCGTTGACATCCTGAGCCTCGGGACTAATCCTGAAAGCATACTCACGGTGCAGGGCTTCCCTCTGAACGGAGCGCAAAATGAAAATCGCAACTTTGAAGTCGGTCCTGGGGCTCTGTCTGGTCTGCATTCTTATCGCCGGAGCGGCGTTGCCAGGTCATGGCCAGGGCGCGCCCGGTGTATCTGAGAGCGAAATCCTCATCGGGTCGTGCTCCGCTCTCGAAGGGCCGTCGCATTTCCTCGGCGTAGAAACCGTCACTGGCGCGAAGGCTTATTTCAACCTGATCAACGACGAAGGTGGCGTGAATGGGCGGAAGCTCAAGCTCATCTCCGCGGACGACAGCTACGATCCCGCGAAGACGCAAGCATGCTTTGACCATTTGATGAGCGAGAAGGTTTTCGCACTGGGATTCTTTGTTGGCACGCCCACCGCCGTGAAGTATGTCCCCATGGCGGATAGCGCCAAAATCCCGTTGGTCGGATTGTTCACGGGCGCGCAAACACTCTACGTACCGCTTCGCCACTGGATTGTGAATGTGCGAGCGTCCTATTTCGACGAGACCCGCGAACAGGTGGATGGGCTCTGGAAAACGCTCGGCTACAAAAAGATCGGCGTTATCTATCCCGAAGATGCGTTTGGAACCACCGTTCTGGAAGGCGTGAAAGCCGCCCTCAAAGAGCGTGGAGTGGAGCCTGCAGCCGTGGCCTCCTATCAACGGCAGACCGCACAGGTGGGAGGAGCAATCGACACTGTGCGCGCTGCGAACCCGGATGCGGTCGTCGTCGTGGGACCGGCAAATACGGTGGCGCCAATCCTAAAACAAGCTCATGCCAAGGGCTGGAAGCCGCTCTTTCTGACCGTCTCCTTCGTCGGCACGGACGAATTGATCTCGGAGGCGGGTCCAGATGCGGAAGGAGTAGTGATTACCCAAGTTGTTCCTCCGTATTACATGACGGAGTTTAAATCCGTCGCTCTCTATCGCCGCGCGCTGGGCAAATACTTTCCTTCCGAGCAGCCCAATTTCGTTAGCCTTGAAGGATTCGTGGATGCCATGGTTCTGGTGGAGGGCCTCAAACGAGCTGGCAAAGATTTGACCCGTGAAGGGTTGATCCACGCCATCGAATCCATCCACGACCACGACTTGGGGCTAGGCCCGCAGCTCAAACT
>DATEWL010000409.1:0-10626 GCA_035258025.1 Candidatus Acidiferrum sp.
CCTCGACGCCCGTAAACAATCCGTTCACCTCCGGAACGGGCGCGGCCGGCGTTCTGGATTTGATCACCCATACCACGCAGTTCAATACCCAGTTCTCCCAAAACTTCGAAACAGGGACAAATCTGTCCGTCATTTGGGACAATACGCGCAGCAGTACGAGCTCCACACAAAACTTTTTTAACCCGGCAGTTCAATCAACCTTGACCATCGGCTTCTCTCAGGCGCTCTTGAACGGCTTTGGCATCGCCGTGAACACCCGCAACATCCGTATCGCAAAAAACAACCGCAAAATCGCTGACTGGGCGTTCGCGCAGCAAGCCATCACCACGATTACTGCCACCATCACAGCGTACTGGGAACTCGTCTACGCTCGTGCAAACGTCAAAGTCAACGAGCAGGCCGTCACCGTTTCTCTGAAACTTTACAACGACAATAAGAAACAGCTTGATGCCGGTACCATGGCGCCGCTAGACGTAACCCGCGCACAATCCGAACTGGCAACCGACCGCCAGAATCTCATCGTGGCACAAACGGTCCAGCTACAAAATGAACAGATCCTGAAAAATGCAATCACGAAGAACCCGTTGGCCCCCAATGTAGTCAATGTCGAAATCATTACTTCCGACAAGCCCACACCTCCCGCCGCGATCGAAAATCCGTCGTTCGAGGATTCCATCCAAGAAGCGTTTACCAAGCGGCCGGAGCTTCAGGAGCAACTCTACAATTTGAAGAATGCCGACATTGATATACAGGCCACGCGTAAAGCGCTGCTGCCTACTCTCACGCTGGGCGGACAATACAGCTCCGTCGGTTTGGCAGGCAATTCGCCGATTCCAGGCGCGAAAACCTATACAAACAGCGACGTCCCTATCGTGGATGCAAATGGCAATCCGGTCACTGTGGACATTGGAGGCGTCCCAACTCCGATCTTTGAGCCTATCGTTAACACAGCAGTAGCAGGCACGAATCAGCAGGGCTTCGGAACGGCTCAAAGCCAAATCTTCCATAATCGCTTCCCCGAGTATTCCGCGCAGTTGACTCTGAACCTCCCCTTGCGGAACCGTTCCGCTCAGGCGGACAGCGCCCGCGCCATCCTCACCCAGCGCCAGCAGGAGGCCCTGCTACAGCAATTGAAAAATGCCGCTCTACTTGATGTTCGCAACACCTATATCGCGCTCACACAAGACCGCGCGCAAGTAAATGCCGCCAGCGAAGCGCGCCAGCTTCAACAGGAAACGTTTGACGCCGAACAGAAGAAATATCGTTTGGGCGCGTCCACTGTTTACAACGTCATTTTAACGCAGCGCGACCTCATCACCGCGCAAGGCACGGAGCTCCGCGCGCTGGCCAATCTCGAGGAGGCCAAAGCCAACTACGAACGCGCCCTCGGGCGCACTCTGGACGTGAACCACGTCACCATCGCCGAAGCCAAATCCGGCGATGTCGAGCGCGAGACGCTTATCCCCGGCACGATTCACGGGAAGGTCGCAGGCACGGAAGGCCTCTTCCGTAGCAGCGGAATGCGCTAAACTCAGAGTGAAGCCGCTCCGGCAGTTCCTCCGGCGCGGCTTCGTCTTACTCCTTCTACTCCCTTTTTCTTGTGTCGATCCAGCCTTGCAGAACGGCGCACATTCTCTAAATCCATCGATTTATTCCTGAACTGCTCCAAATCCTTGTCTTGCCCGCCCCTGCTCCATTATCCTCGTTATACCTAACGCGGCCGCGTTTCTGGTTCATGGCACAGGGTTTATTGCTCCCCGTGCCTCCAAATCCAGCCCGCAAATGAAACAAAATCCATGGTTCGAGCGTTTTACAGAGTTAGGTCAAAATACAAACGTCCCGCTGGGACAGAATCTCGAGGGGAAAAGATCACTATGAAGACACTGAGGGCGACCTGGAAGCGGTCGATTTTAGGGGCCGTCACCCGTAGGACAGCTTCGCAATGGGCCCGATCTCTGTTGGCAATCGTTTTGGCAGGCCTCCTGGCCGGAGGACCACTTTCGCCGGTTTTCGCGCAGACTCCCGCTCAGAATCCGCCGTCCACTCCTGCGCCGGCGTCCACCGGGGCCACTATCGCACCAGTCTCTTCTCTGGGCGTTTCGACCCACAATTACACCCACGGTGTACGATCCTTTCCAAACATTCTCAAGCCCTACGAGTCACAACACGTCGATCCGCCGGTGCTCACCAACTCGCCCCGCATCGACCAGCTCATTCGGGATAACAAGCTGGAGATCAGCCTCCAGGACGCCGTCGAGCTAGCGCTCGAAAACAGCATTGACATTGCCGTCCGGCGCTACTATCCATGGATTTCCGAAGCCGGGCTCCTCAACGCCCAAGCTGGCAACACTGGTTTTGGTACGCCTGGCGCGCAGATCGTCGCTTCCTCCGCTAACATAAACCCGTTCGCTTTCTTCGTTCAGAACTTCGATCCCCTGATCACGAGCACCGCTTCGGTTGGTGATTTCACCACACCCATCAATAACCCATTCACTTCGGGCGCCGGCACCTCTTCCGGCGAGGCCTCCGTCACTTCGCACTCCACTCAATTTAATAACCAGTATTCGCAGACCTTTCAGACGGGAACGAACTTCACCGTAAACTGGAACAACAACCGTAGCAGCGCCAACATCGTAAATTTCTTCAATCCTTCCGTGACTTCCGCGCTTTCCGTTTCTATCTCTCAGCCGCTTTTGAACGGTTTCGGCAAGTCGCAGTGGACTCGCAACATTCGCATCGCGAACAACAATCGCCAAATCGCCGATTGGGATTTTGCGCAGCAGGCCATCACCACCATCACGAACACCATCACGGCTTACTGGGAACTCGTTTTCGCGCGGGAAAACGTCAAGGTTAACCAACAGGCGGTGAACGTTTCTGAGAAACTCTACGAGGACAACAAGAAGCAGCTCGAAATCGGAAGCCTGGCGCCCCTCGACGTGACTCGGTCAGAATCCGAAGTCGCTACAAACACTCAGAATCTTATCTTCGCGCAGACGATCCAGCTCCAGGACGAGCAAACACTGAAAAATTACATCTCCAAAGACCCGCTCGCTCCGAATCTTATCAACGTGGAGATTATTCCTACCGACAAGCCATCGCAGCCGGCTGCGATTGAAGCAGCATCCTTCGAAGATGCCATTAAGGAAGCTTTTGCCAAGCGGCCGGAACTTCAGGAAGAGATCTACAATCTAAAGAACGCCGACATTGATGTTCGGGCTACTAAGAACGCCCTTCTCCCCTCGCTGACTGCGAACGCGTTCTATCAATCCAACGGCCTGGCAGGAAACAGCCCCATCCCGGGCACCACCTCCACCATCATCAGCACCGGCGTGCCCATCGTCGACGCCAACGGCAATCCCATCAGCGTGGATGTTGGTGGCTTGCCGACTCCCATATTCGAATCTGCCGCCGTCACCCCTAGCACAGGCACTCTTAAGCAGGGCCTCGGCACAGCGCAAAGCCAGATCTTTCACAACCGCTTCCCCGAATATGCCGGCCAGCTTACGTTGACGCTTCCGCTTCGCAACCGCGCAGCCCAAGCCGAGCACGTCCGTGCTCTCCTCACCCAGCGACAGATGGAAGCCTCGATGCAACAGCTACGGAACGCCGCGCTTCTCGACGTACGCAATACCTTTATTGGGCTCACACAAGGCCGCGCCCAGGTCGCAGCCGCCGTGAAAGCCCGCGAGCTCCAACAGCAGACCTTTGATGCGGAGCAGAAGAAATATCAGCTCGGCGCTTCGACTGTGTATGTCGTTATTCAGACGCAGCGCGACCTCATCAACGCCCAAGGCCAGGAAATCCGCGCGCTGGCCAACCTTGAGGAAGCCAAAGCCAACTATGAGCGCGCCCTCGGGCGCACTCTCGAGGTGAATCATGTCACCATCGCCGACGGTAAGTCGGGCGAAGTCGAACGTGAAACACTGATCCCCGGCACTCTCCACGGAAAAGTCGTGGGCACAGACGAGCTCCTCAAGAGTCTGAGCGATGGAGGGCGACGGTAACTTCTTCAGCGAGGCCGGATTGCGACTGCTAACCTCTTCGGCCTCGCTCTTTTTCTTCTGTGCTGACTTCGCGCCTTGTTCCTTGTTAGTGTCCAGTCCTCTTGCCCCGCTTTTCGCTTTCGCATAGCATGGAATTCTGCGTTCTTTGTACCTAGTCTGAGAACGCGCAAACTTTGGGAGCGCCAGACCATGAGCGACAAGGTCAAGGGAACGACTACGACCATCACGACCGGCGACGCTCCAGCCCCATCTCGCGAACTTTCTGCGCAAGAACGCGCCTGGGAAGAAAATACACTCCGCCCGACACTGGAAAAAAGCCCCGAGCGCCAAAAGGAATTCACGACCATTTCGGGATATCCCATCCGGCGCCTTTACACACCCGCCGACTTGCCTGGCTGGGATCCAAATCGCGACTTGGGCTATCCCGGCGAACCTCCCTACACGCGCGGCATTCATTCCACGATGCATCGCGGCCGGCTCTGGACGATGCGGCAATTCGCCGGTTTCGGTACCGCAGAAGACACCAATCAACGCTTTCGCTACCTTCTGGCTCAAGGCCAGACTGGCCTCTCGACCGCGTTCGATCTGCCCACGTTGATGGGTTATGACTCCGACCATCCGCTCTCCGAAGGCGAAGTCGGTAAATGCGGCGTGGCCATCAGTTCTCTAGCCGACATGGAAGTGCTCTTCGACAAAATTCCGCTCGCGAATGTTACGACTTCGATGACTATCAATTCGCCCGCGGCAGTGATTTGGGCGATGTACCTTGCCGTCGCGGAACAGCAAGGCGCCGATTGGAAGAAGCTTTCGGGCACTCTGCAGAATGACATCCTGAAGGAATACATCGCGCAAAAGGAATACATCTATCCGCCGGAACCTTCGATGCGCCTGGTGATCGACACGTTTGAATTTGGGATGAAGAACACACCCAAGTTCAATCCCATTTCGATCAGTGGCTACCATATCCGCGAAGCAGGCTCGACCGCGATTCAGGAATTGGCGTTCACTCTACGAGATGGCATGGAGTATGTCGAATATGGAATGCGCCGCGGACTGGACGTGGATCAATTTGTCCCGCAACTGTCCTTCTTTTTCAATGCGCACAACGATTTCTTCGAAGAAATCGCCAAGTACCGCGCCGCCCGCCGCATCTGGCACAAAGCGATGGTCGAACGCTACGGTGCGAAAAACCCGCGCACCTGGGCGCTGCGCTTCCACACGCAAACCGCGGGCTGTTCGCTAACTGCGCAGCAGCCATACAACAACGTCGTGCGCACCGCGCTCCAGGCGATGGCCGCCGTTCTCGGCGGCACCCAATCGCTGCACACGAATTCCCTCGACGAAGCCTGGGCGCTGCCGACGGAGTTCGCGGCCACCATCGCGCTGCGCACCCAGCAAATCATTGCGCACGAAACCGGCGTCACCAACACAGTCGATCCACTCGGCGGCTCGTATTTTGTCGAAACGCTAACCAACGAAGTCGAACTCGGCGCGTGGGACTACATCGAAAAAATCGACGCCATGGGCGGCATGGTCCCAGCTATCGAACGCAGCTACCCGCAACGCGAAATCGCGGAAGCTTCCTACAAGTATCAGGTGGCCGTCGACAAAAAAGAAAAGATCATCGTCGGCGTTAACGACTACGTTGCCCCAGAAAAGCCACTCGATATTCTACAGATCGACGAAAGTGTCGCCCGCCGTCAAGCGGAGCGCCTCTCTAAGCTCCGCGCCGATCGCTCCAAAGCCGAAGTCGACCGCCGCCTAAACGCCCTCCGCAAAGCCGCCGAAGGCAAAGACAACCTAATGCCCTTCCTCTTCGACGCAGTGAAATCCTACGCCACCGTAGGAGAAATCTGCGACGCCCTCCGCGAAGTCTTCGGCACCTACGAAGAAGTCGCCATCACGTGATTTGCGCATGGGAACTGAGCTGAACTCTCCAACGAATATGCCTCAGAAAAAAATAAGAGTGCTGATCGCCAAACCAGGGTTGGATGGCCACGACCGCGGCGCCAAAATCATCGCCCGTGCCTTGCGCGACGCGGGCATGGAGGTGATCTACACCGGCCTCCGCCAAACCCCCGAGATGATCGCCTCCGCCGCCGTCCAGGAAGACGTCGACGTCATCGGCCTATCCATCCTTTCCGGCGCACACAACACCATCTGCCCGCAGCTCATGACCTTGCTGCGCGAAAAGGGTATGAACGACGTCACGGTTCTCGTCGGCGGCATCATTCCCGAAGCAGACATTCCTGCCATGAAACAATCCGGCATCGCGGAGATCTTCCTGCCCGGCACGTCCACGCAGGATATCGTCACCTTCATCCACAAGCGCCTGGCCCGCTAGGGCTGCTCGCGGCTTTACTGCAATGATTTCTCGAATTTGACGCGTGTGTAAAGCACCTGAAAGCCCTGCTGCACAATATTCCTCTGAGAAATACTGCCGGGCTGCGCGATGCTCACAGCCAGGTCACTGCCAGCCTGCGACGCACGCGCCAGGCGTCTTTGCAACAGCGCAGTCTGCACGCCGCGCCTGCGCGCCACAGGCAAAGTGCTCGCCCCAAATAATCCCGCAACGCCGTCGTGAAGCGCCAGCGTTCCCCCTCCCGCGATTTTTCCATCCACGCGCGCTAAATAGCATTCCGTCTTGGGTCCGAACGCAAACAGTTTCATGACTTCGAGCAGTTCCTGAGACACGGGAAACTTTTCCGCAAATCCCTGGGAAACCGTCAGCGTCCACACATCGATCTGGTCCTTGCCGATTTTTTCGATGACCACGCCTTCGGGAGGCTCGGGACAAGTCTCATCAGGACTCACCTGCCGCGCCATGACATTTGAAAATTCGGTCACTCGATATCCGCGCTGCGCGAAATGTTCGATGAAAGTAGGATCGGCCAGCGGACACGTCTCCACGCGCACTGTTTCGTCGCGGCTGCGGTAAAATTCTTCCAGGCGATCGAACTCTTCTCCGCTCACCGGCCCATCGAGGCCCATCCCAACCGCCTGCGTGATCGGCGAATCCTTACCGCAGTACACCGCAAATCCACCGGCAACGCGCCTCACCGCCGCACCGCTCGCGGGCCGGAAACGCCCCAGAGCCTCCGCACATTCGACGGCGGCTTGCGCTTCGGCAAGTTCCACACGTCGAGCCAGCTCCAAATTCAGACGTAACTCTCTCATGTCTTGGTTTTAGTTTTTTCCTTTGTCCCGGTTCCTGTAGTTCTCTTTTACTTGACGCATTAATATTTTAATACGTTTCTTTTGTGTAGCGCTACTTTCGGGATCTACCTTTCGCAAAAGAAACTCCTGCTCTCGCTGAAGTTTCCGCCAGCTTTCCAATCGATCACCGTCCAGAATACCTGAAGCGAGCGCAGCTTGTACCGCGCAGCCGGGCTCCTTTTGGTGTTGGCAGTCGGTGAATCGGCATTGCGCGGCAAGTTCATCGACATCCGCGAATGTTTGCGTCAATCCTTCCGCTGCATTCCATAGCTGCAGTTCGCGCAAACCCGGCGTATCAATAATCATCGCCCCGCTCGGCAGCACGAAGAGCTCTCGCGATGTAGTTGTGTGGCGTCCGCGGCTGTCGCTCTCACGCACCGCGTGCGTAGTCTGCCGATCTTCTTGCAACAAGCGATTCACCAAAGTGGATTTCCCCACTCCCGAAGATCCAAGTAGAACTATTGTCTGCCCTTTCTTGAAGCTGCCTTCCAGCGCTTCCAACCCTTCTCCGGTTTTCGCACTGACGAGAAACACCGGTGCCCCCATGGCGATTCCTTCAATTTCCGCCGCAAGCTCAGCGGACTCCGCGCACGCGTCGGCCTTGTTTAGAACAATCGCCGGACGCGCTCCGGATTCCCAGCACTGCGCCAGGTACCTTTCCACGCGCCGCACGTTGAAATCGCCGTCCAACGCCGCCACGATCAGTGCGACGTCAATATTTGCCACAATCACTTGCTCCGCGATTTGTTTCCCCGCAACTTTACGCACAAACCGGCTGCGTCGCGTCAAAATATGCTGGATGAGAGCGTTTTGTTTCTCGGCGCGAAGCTCCACCGAAACCCAGTCGCCGACGGCCGGCCAGTCTCCGCCGGCTTCAGACTCTTTGCGAACTTTTCCGGAAGGCTCCGCCCAGCACTCTTCAAAGTTTCCAACCACGCGCCACAAGCCGCGTTGCTGCGACACAACACGCGCAGGAACGCAGCCGTCCTGTGCGCTCTCGCTCCACAGCGCCTCAAAATAAGCGTCCCAACCTAAATCCTGGATTAACACTTGCAAATCCTCCCGCTGCCCGCGAGCAGCAATGCGTGTGCGCTCTGGAAAAGTCCAGGCAGCGCAACACGGCTGTGCGTTCGCTTGAACGGTAGCCGTGAACGGAGGTCCAGATCGTTAAGCAAACACAGTGGTTTTGTTGTCAGCGAAAAAGGATGAGCGGGAAGGTCTTTCGGCGAAATCGTTTGACTAATTTGAAAGCTCGCCGGAGGCACATCCGCCCAGAACAACTTCGACTGAGGTTTTCATAGGCGCCTCCGGCAAAAGATTCAGTGCCTTTGCTGCACTGTCAAATCGATTCTAGTCGCCCCGCGAAACCGCGTCAATCCCACGTGATTCTCTGCGCCGTGCAGGAAATCAGCTCCAAGCCGGATGCAGGTTACCTTTTGGATTCACAATCCGGCAAGATTTCCGGGGCGAGCACCCGGCTCTTAAACTGAATTATTGGAACTCGAATGCTGAGCTATACACTCGGACCATTCCTGGCCTTCCTGCCAAAGCGCTGGCGAGAGTCGCTGCCATTCCACGCTTCTGTGGAGTGGAGGCCGGCGGTACTCCTAAGCGGAATCCTGGAATGTGCCGTTGCTCTCATGGCGCTCGTGTACTGGTATTCGTACTCGGTGACCCATTGGGCGGCCGATGCCGTGTTTTCAGCTATCCAGAACGGCGCAGAAATCAATCCGAACGCGATAGGGTTCGCTGGTCTGGCTGTCATGTTCCTTCATCCGCTCACGTGGCTCATTGCGTATTGCGGAGTCGAAGGCATGGTGCGCTTGTGCGCAGCATTCACAGACACCACGCTCGGCGTTCTCCCTCTCTTCCTTGCGGATAAGATCTATCTCCAACTCGCTCGAGGTGGAAACCCCCTATCCGTGGGAACGGACAAGTTTTCGCAAAGCCATCTAGCCTCCGGTATGCGTGCCGTGCGAGAAAGAGCCTTGATGGCTACATTGCCTTTGGTTCCAGACGAACTTCACTTTATGAGAGAAGGTTCGGACGAAATTCTGGAAATCCATTCATGCCGCGTGAAAACCGAGTGGACTCCTCCGCGCGTGGTCCGGCATGAAGACCGCTACTACCGGCTCGAAGCGTGCTCCGAGCGAACTGCGCCGCGTCCGTTTGTCTACACGCTGCGACGATTGCCAGCAGGCGTACCCGGCCGCACCGTTCTCATTTACTCACCCGAGCAAACGCCCGGCCGCGTGGAACGTTAAACACCCCCACTGTTTTCTCTCCAGGAATCCAGATTGCCCTGCGCTCGCGGAATTCTGCGGCGGACCGTATAATGTTTGCCTTGGCGTGCGACGGAGTTTCAGCGCGCCGCTGTGAATCTGAGCGCGAGGTCTGCGAGTGGCTGCGTCCGTCCTGAAAACCAGCGTGAAGGCGAAGTCGCCCGACTTCGAAAAAAACCACCGCCGCATTATTGACCTCCTCACAAAAATCAAAAACGAAGAAGAACAAATCCGCCAGGGGGGCGGCGCAAAAGCCATCGAATCACAGCACAAAAAAGGCCGGCTCACGGCGCGGGAGCGCATCGCGAAGCTGATTGATCCTGGCTCGCAACTTTTCGAGCTTGGTATTTTCGCCGCGTACGAAATGTACGAGGAATGGGGCGGCGCGCCTTCTGCAGGAACGATCACCGGGCTTGCGAAAGTTTGCGGGCGCACATTCATCCTCATCGGTAACGATGCGACCGTAAAAGCCGGCGCGTTTTTCCCAATGACTGCTAAGAAAGTCATTCGCGCACAAAACATCGCCATCGAAAATCATATCCCGACGATATACCTGGTCGACTCCGCCGGCGTTTTTTTGCCCCTTCAGGAAGACGTCTTCCCCGATGCCGACGATTTCGGCCGCGTCTTCCGCAACAACGCGGTAATGAGCGCGATGGGCATTCCGCAACTCGCCGCCATCATGGGCATGTGCGTGGCCGGCGGAGCGTACCTGCCGCTGATGTGCGACCACATTCTGATGACCGAAGGCTCGGGATTGTTTTTGGCTGGACCGGCGCTGGTTCAAGCCGCCATCGGACAGGTCACCTCCGCCGAAGACTTGGGCGGCGCAAAAATGCATTCGCAGATCAGCGGCACCGTCGATTTTCGCGAACCCGACGACGACACGTGCATCGCCAGGATTCGCGCGCTGGTCGACAAAATGGGCGCAGCCAATCCCTCGCCCTTCAGCCACCTCGCGCCGCGTGAGCCCCTCTATCCAGCCGATGAGATTTATGGAATATTTTCCAGCGATCCCGCCAAACAATACGACATGCGCGAAATCATCGCGCGCATCGTCGACGCCAGCGAGTTTGAAGAATATCGCTCCGAATACGGCGAAACGGTCCTCTGCGGTTACG
>DATEWL010000410.1:0-5071 GCA_035258025.1 Candidatus Acidiferrum sp.
GACTGCGCCGTAGCCCTTCATGTAATACACCTGCAATGACCCTGGAACGAGTTCCCGGGACACTCTGCCGCAGATATTCTTTTTTACGCTTTCGGTCAATGCTGTCCTGCCCAGGGTCACTCCACCCTGATCGTGATAAAACTCCACATTGTCCACAAAGAAGGATGCGAACTTTTCCAAATCGCACCGGTTGTAGGCGTCGAACAGGGCGGCGTCCAGCGTGGTGATGGCCTTGTCTAGTTCGGCCTGGGAATTAATGTTCTCGAGCGCGGGGACCGCCTGAGCGTCGGCCCGGATGCAGCACAAGGCGAATACCGCGAACAGCAGCAGCGTTTTGGTAATGAAGACTCTCTTCATGAGACTCCCTTTTCGGTTGGTGTGTAGGACACAAGGAGATACGTCATGCAGGGGGAGGAAGTTCCCAGCGGCCGCTCCGCTCCCTTTCTTCGCTCGCTTGCCTCGACGCTACTGAGCTTTCTTACGGCAGCAGCTAGGCGGCGGAGATTTGGATGCGGGGGGACTTTTTGGAGCGGGGCTTGGCGCGGAGGCGGATGACGATTTCGATGTCGCAGCCGAGGCGGGCGAGGAGGTGCATGAGGCGCTCGACGGAGAAGCCATCGAGGCGATAGCGGGAGAGCGCTGAGATTTTCGGCTGGTTGATGCGGAGATGGCGGGCGGCGCGGGATTGGGAGAGGCGGCGCTCGGCGAGGATGTGGTTGATGGCGACGGCGAGACGGACTTTGGTGTGTTTCTCCTGGGCGTTGGGGAGGCGGAGATCGGCAAAGACATTGCCGGAGCCTTTGAAGATAGGAATCTCATTGTTGTTGCTTGGCATGGCGTTCTTTGGCATGGCGGGCCTCCTATTCGGTGCGCGGAGCCTACCAGACCTTGGCTAGGTGATGCAGGCTTTGGAGATATTCGGCGTCCTCGATTCTGCTTTCGACGCCAAACTCTGTGAGGACAGTCATCATTTGTCCAACGGGAAGCCCGGCAAGCTCAGCGGCTTTGCCTAAAGAGGCCTCTCCCTTTTTGTATCTCTCGACGGCCAGCAGGATTCTGCCGCGCGTAACCAGATCACGTACAGCCTTGGAGAGATCGCTGCGCTCCTCTTTGGAGATCTCGGCGAGAAACTCATAGTTGTCGCGGTCCATGCGGATACTCATAGTCTTGGTCATGCGTGCGCCTCCAATTTCAGCCTGGCGTCCTCGACGATCGAATTTTTGTAGCGGCCGTACCTCGCCAGTGCGTCGAGGGCGGCAAGCGCCGAACTGCGGTCCAGCAAACCCTTTTCGCTGCTCCGAAGCAGAATGCCTATGGCGGTGGTGAAAGGAATGCCGAGTAACTTGCAGGCATTGATGCCATTTTTGTCATCGATTCCCACAAGACGCGCCCTTTCACCGACAGCGAGTGCGATGGCTTCCGCTTCCCCCTGGCCCAAGCTAAAGTCCGCTTGCAACTTTGCGATGAGCTTCCTGTTTTTGACAGGGATGATTGTGATTCCAGATTCGTCCACGGCCTTCTGGATCAAGAGTGCATCCTGTGTTTTCTTCGCACCGCAACATTCCCTAGCAACCTCCGCTGGGATGGCGACCTGCAGCTTGACGCCCTTCAGGAAAAGGCCGAGAAGTTCGGCTTTCGCCAGGAGGATCAGTGTGGATGCGTCAAGAACAAGCATTATGACAATATATTACAGACGTCATTTTAGCATGGGACCTTGCGGATAGCAAAACCAGGTAAACCGTGGCCGAACATCCTTTTGAAAACGTGAAGGCGGCTGTCCCAAAACTGCTCGTTCGGACAGATGACAACCCACTTTGCGGGGGGTAGCGTGGCAGACGGGGACTCCAGCTCTAACCTACAGGTTTTCGAGGAGATCATGCGTTTCCTTCTGAACGTATTGCGTTTGCTTGTAACGCCCGTACTCATTGCGATGCCGCTGGTCGCAGCAGGCCAACAACCAGCAGTCCAAGAACCGGCAGCGCAAGAACCGGCAGTGCAACCAACAGCACAACAACCGGCCGCCCAGCAGCCGACGACAGAGAGCCAGGTTGTGGACCGAATTGTGAACCGGGAATGGGAGGAAATGCGATTGATCCACCAATTCTCTCCCTTGGTAGAGACGTATGTCCAAAGTTTCCGCGAAGACAAGCATCTGGGAATAGTGCCGGACGGCGACAAGTATTTGCTGGGGCGGGCCGATTTTTCGCGTGGCATTGAGGTCATCTCTCTGAATGACACGGAGAATAAGAACAAGAACTTCTTCGGATCGATGGGGAATTTCTTGGCTATCGGGAAGCAGTATGTGCCTGCCGGCTTCTTGCAGATGGTCTTCATTGACACGGACGGGTTCAACCAGGGGAACTACAAATTCACCTACGTTCGGCGTGAATTCCTGGGCGAGGTCCGTTGCCTCGTCTTTGACATGACGCCGTTGTCCAAGAACGGCAAAGGACGATTCGTTGGGCGGATTTGGGTAGAGGATCAGGATTATTCCATCGTGCGTTTCAACGGCAGCTTCGGCCCGGCTTCCTTAACCAGCTACTACTTCAGCTTCGACAGCTGGCGAGTGAATACCGGAAAGAAACAATGGCTTCCGGCATTCATCTATAGCCAGCAAGGCGATTTTCAGGACGCACAGACAAAGAACATGGGGTTCAAGCCATTCAAGGCGCAGACGCGGCTTTGGGGTTATTCGCCTGGAGGCGCTGGGGAAGAGCAAGAACTAACCAAGGTCCTAGTGGAAACGCCGGTGAAGGATCAGGCTGAGAAAGCCGGCGACTACTCGCCTCTCCTGGCGGAGCGTTCCTGGGCCCGGCAGGCGGAAGACAACGTCATGGAAAGCATGGAACGGCTAGGGTTGATGGCGCCGTACGGGGACGTGGATAAGGTGCTCGAGACGGTGGTCAACAATCTCGAGGTCACGAATGACCTAGACATCCAACCGGAGGTGCGCTGCCGCGTTTTAATGACTTCAACGCTTGAGTCTTTCACGATCGGGCACACCATCGTGCTGAGCCGCGGACTGATTGATGTGCTGCCGGATGAGGGCAGCCTCGCGGCTATCGTCGCGCACGAGCTAGGTCACGTTTTGCTGGGGCATCACATGGACACCCAATTTGGGTTCCTCAATCACTTGCGGTTTGACGAGAAGGAAACCTTCAGCCACTTCGGCTTTAGCCGCACACATGAAGAAGAGCAGGCGGCGAGCCAGAAGGGGGCCGAACTGCTGAGCAAATCCCCGTACAAGGATCAGACGGGGACCGCTCGGCTATTCCTGCAAGCGCTGAGGGATCGGTCCAGGGATATTCCCAATCTGATCAGCCCTCACCTCGGCGACCGGGTGCCGTCAAATTTGGCCATCGCTTCCGCGTCCTCCGCGCAGTCTTCGGCCGAAAAGCCGGCTGCGAACGTCATCGTTGCGCTGCCGCTCGGAGGCCGCGTCAAAATCGAACCGTGGAGTGGCCGCTTGCAGATGCTTAAGTCCAAACCGGTGAGCGGAGTGGCGGAGTACGAGAAAATACCGTTCGAGATCACTCCGTTCGTCCTGTTTCTCACGCGGCAAGGGGAGACTTCCTCCACGGAAGTGGTTGGCGCAGCGTCTGTCCAACCAGAGACAAATACGAAACCGTAGTCGGCGCCGAGTCCTAAGCTTGGCCGCTTAGATTTCTTCGGGCACGACGTAGGGTGCGCGATAGGTGCCGCGGAGGAGAATGTTGGCTTCTTCGTCGGCGATGACTTGTTCGGTCGCGGGATCGAATTTTAGCGTGCGGCCGAGGCGATAGGAGGCGTTGGCTAAGTGAACCAGTGTTGTGGAGATGTGCGCTTCCAGGATGGGGGAATGAATGTCTTCGGCGCGGCGGCTGCGGACACATTCAATGAAATTGGCGTAATGATCGCCGGAGGCTTTGCCGTGTGGGCCGGGTTCGACTTGATCGGTGATCCAGGTTTTGTAGGCGTCGTAGCCATCGATGGCAAGATAGCCGTTTGAGCCGTAGAAAATGTTGCCGACGGTGTTGGTCTTGGCGTCTTTGGGACCGAGGGATGACTGCGCGGCTGAAGACTTTTTGCTGGCGTTTGCACCGGCGGTGAGGCCAGCGGGGGGAACGGCGCTCGCGCCGTAAGCGCCGGTACCGATTTCGGCTTCGTGATTGGTGATCCAGGGGCGGACTTCGACTTCCATCATTTTGCGTTTGCCGTTGGGAGCGTCGAAGTAGAACACGGCGTTCAGCAGGTTGGGAGTTTGCTGGTCGTCGTCGAACATGAAGTGTCCGCCCGTGGCGGAGACGGAGGTTGGGAAGCCGACGCCTAAACCCCAGCGTGCGATATCGACTTCGTGAATGGCCTGGTTGCCGACTTCGCCGTTGCCAGTGTCCCAAATCCAATGCCAATTGTAGTGAAAGCGATTGCGCGTGAAAGGTTTGAGCGGGGCTGGACCGGTCCAGAGGTCGTAATGGACGCCAGAGGGAACGGGTTCCTCGGTGGCGTGGCCGATCGATGGACGCCACTTGTAGCTGAGGGCGCGAGCCAAGTAGACATCGCCGATGGTGCCGTCACTCAGATGGTGAATGGCTTCGAGCATGCCGGGGTTCGAGCGCGACTGGCTGCCGTGCTGGCAAATGCGGTTGTACTTTTTTACTGCGCGGACTAGCTGACGGCCTTCAAACGTGTTGTGGGAGCAGGGCTTTTCGACGTAGATGTCTTTGCCGGCCTGGCAAGCCCAGATGGCCATGAGCGAGTGCCAGTGATTTGGAGTGGCGATGGAGATGGCGTCGATGTCTTTGTCCTCGAGCAGCTTGCGAATGTCAACGTAAGATTTCGGCTTTGGCAGGCCCATCTTTTCGATTTCGCCGATGCGCTGGCTGGAGACGTTTTCGTCGATGTCGCAGATGGCGACGATTTCCGTACCCGGGACGCGCGGAAAGCTGCGAATGTGATCGTTGCCACGGCCGCGCACTCCGCAAATGGCCACGCGGACACGATCGTTTGCCCCGAGAATTTTGCCGCCGAGCGCGAGCGTAGCTGCGCCTACCGTGATTGCTTTTCCTGTCGTCTTCAGAAAGTCACGCCGCTC
>DATEWL010000411.1:0-2701 GCA_035258025.1 Candidatus Acidiferrum sp.
GTCGTTCTCATCCGTGGGTAATCAATATCTTCAAAGATTCTACTGTCGGCTTGGCCGCCAGTTCCAGCCCCTCCTGGATTCTAGCGAGCGGAAACCGGTGCGTCACAATCTCGATGACGGGCAGTTTCTTCTGTAGCACCAGGTCTGCCGCTGAGTCTTGGATGTCCACCGCGGCGCTATAGCTGCCCAGGATTTCTTTTTCGTCGATCCCTACTGCAGATGCTGGAAACTCGATCCTGGTTACAGGATCGTTGGCGGCAAAGAGCAGCACGCGCCCACCGGGCCTTGCTACCGCCAGCGCGTCCTCAACCACAGATGGATGCGCAACCGCTACCAGAACCGCGTCGGCCCCCCGGCCTTCCGTGCGGGCCTTTATCTGGTCCACAAGCTTACCATCACTGGGGTCAAAGGACTCTAATGCTCCGAGAGTTAGGCTCTTGGCACGACGGACGGCCATGGGGTCGCTGGTATAGAGCCTGGCACCTTCGAGGTTGGCAACCATGAGCAATTGGAGGCCGATAGGGCCGCAGCCGGCGATGAGAACGGTTTCGCCCGCTGTAATACGGGCTTTTTGAACGGCCTTGGCAATGGTGTTGATGGGCTCGATGAAGGTGGCTTCCTCGAAAGTTACGTTATCGGGGAGAGCGACGATGCCGCGATCGGCGACCCAGGGCATGGCTTTGACGTATTCGGCGAAGCCGCCGCCGTTGGGCGTGAAGCCGGCGGTGAGGCCGGTGGTCTTGTATTGCTGACATTGGGAGAAGAGGCGGCGTTCACAGTAGAAACATTTTCCGCACGGGATGTGATGAAAACTCATGACGCGGTCGCCGAGTTTCCACTTGGTGACGCCGCGGCCGATGGCTACGACGGTGCCGGCAAGCTCGTGGCCGAGGATTTGGGGAGGCGGGACGTAAGCGTGAAAGATTTTTTTGATGTCGGTGCCGCAGATGCCGCAGGCGGCGACTTTGATGAGGACTTCACCGTCGGTAACTTCGGGGACAGGGACTTCCTCTACGCGGACTAGACCTTTTTGGCGGTAGACTCCGGCGCGCATGGTTTTGGGGAGGGGGCCTAGAGTGCGCGGCGCTTCGAGCGTTGTGCCGGTGCGGCTCATCGGGCGGCCACCCGCTCCTCGGATGCCGACGATTCCGCCGTCAATCCTGAGATGAACGAATCAAGGAACTCACAAAGCTTCTCAGCGACACGCTTTGTGCGCGAACCAAATCGGATCATAGCTGGGATTAGCTGGGGAGAGTACGCGATCTTGCCGAGAATCCTTCCGACTGCAATTTGCCCATTCTCCGAGATATGCTCGCTGAAATCCATCGGCAGATCTTCCTCGACAGTATCTGAAATTGCGCGAAGCGTCAGAGCCGGAATGCCACGGCCTTGCGCTGCAGCCATGACGCGAAAGCTCTCCATATCCACAGCATCTCCGAAAAGTCCGATTCGGTTTTTCTCCGCTGCAGTCAGAATGAGTTTTTTCGAAGTGAGCAGCTTTTCTGCCGTCGAAGCTCCCCGGTTGGCCGCTTGATCCAAGAGCCACGTGGTTGAAGGCATTGTGCGCCGTCCACTTATCTCACCCACTTCGCGGAATGCCAGAATGTCCGAGGCGCGGTATGCGCTCCTCAAACCTCCCGCCAGCCCAGAAGACACGCAGGCGTCAAAGACATCTTCCATAACGGATGCCGTTGTGCGTCTTGCACATTCCCATCCTATGCCTGTCAGCAAAACCCGCACGGTATGCTGCCCGACTTTCGCGTCATAGATTTCGAACGGAACCTTGGAGATACACCTAAATTCGCGCTGCTTGCGCCAGGGGGCGAATTCGGCTTCGACGGCGAAGGTGACTAGGATGCGCATTCGTTTCAGAATTCCAAGTTCGAGCGGGCCGGGCCAAAGCCCGGCAGCTACACAACACCACAAGACAAAGACAAGAAAAACGCACAGGTCTAAGACCGGCCACTACAAACCCGGGCCGGCTAAAGCCCGCCGCTACACAGAATACAAAAGCTTAGGCGGCGGCGCGGGTCATGCGCTTGGCACGGCCTTTGGCGATGTAGCCGTTGGCTTCGTACCAGCGGACGGCGCGTTCG
The DNA here is from genome assembly GCA_035258025.1 of Candidatus Acidiferrum sp. Classification (GTDB taxonomy): domain Bacteria; phylum Acidobacteriota; class Terriglobia; order Acidiferrales; family UBA7541; genus Acidiferrum. The sequence goes on from DATEWL010000411.1 coordinate 2,097, forward strand.
AGCGCGGCGGCGACCGGGCCGGCCTTGAAACCCAATTCACGACGGGCGCGCGAGCAATCGACGTACATCATGTGGCGCGCGATCTTGACGCCTTCGACCGGGATGCCTGGTTCGCGGCCGATGAGGCGCGAGAACGCCGTACTGGCATAGGCTACACCCAGAGCGAGGCCGTGGGGAATTTTCAGCTTGGGCGCGGGTAGGCCGGTGATTTTGGAGAGCAGATCGAGCATGCCTTTGAGCGTGAGATTTTCCGCGCCGAGGAGATAGCGTTCGCCGACTTTGCCTTTTTCGGCGATGAGGAGATGGCCGGCGGCGCATTCTTCCACGCCGACGAAGTTGAGGCCGGTCTCGACGTAGCCGGGCATCTTGCCGTTCAAAAAATCGAGGATGATTTTTCCGGTGGGCGTGGGCTTCCAGTCCCAAGGGCCGACGGGCGTGGTGGGCATGGCGACAATCACGGGCAAGCCATTTTTCGCGGCGGCGAGAGCTTCTTTTTCGGCGAGCCATTTCGAACGCTTGTAGTGGCCGACCATTTCTTCGAGTTTGGCGTCGGTGGCTTCGTTGGGATGCTGGGGACGGTCGACGGCGATGGTGGCGACGGTGCT
>DATEWL010000412.1:0-6293 GCA_035258025.1 Candidatus Acidiferrum sp.
CCCGCGATCTACGTTCCCGCGGGACCGATGCTTCGCGGCAATTGGCGCGGCGAAATCCTGGGCAGCGGTTCCGACGTCTCGAAGTATTGGGCAGAACGGCGCGCGGGCAACATCGATCTGCAAGCCTGGACCGAAATCGAAAACGGCATCGCGCGCTCGGCAGGAACCTGCATGACCATGGGCACAGCTTCCACCATGACCAGCTTGACCGAAGTGCTGGGGTTTACGCTTCCCGGCGCGACCTCAATTCCTGCCGTCGATGCCAACCACCCAAAGATGGCCAACCGCTCTGGCCGTCGCATCGTGGAAATGGTTTGGGAAGACTTGAAGCCGCGCGATATTCTGCGCGACGCGTCATTCAATAACGCGATTGCGGCGGTCTTTGCCCTCGGAGGCTCGACGAACGCTGTGATCCATCTGCTAGCAATGGCAGGCCGGGCCGGAATCAAGATCACTCTCGATCGCTTCGACCAATTTTCGAAAAAAACGCCCATGCTCGCCAACATTCGTCCCAGCGGCAAGTACCTCATGGAAGATTTCTATTACGCCGGTGGATTGCCAGCTCTTCTCAAAGCCCTAACCCCCCACTTGGATCTGACCTGCTGTACCATCACCGGAAAAACCCTCGGTGAGAATATTTCCGTGGCCGAGATTTACAATACGGATGTTATCCGCGGCTTAGACAACCCAGTTCTTGCCTCCGGAGGCTTGGCGATTCTCTATGGCAATCTCGCTCCCAACGGCGCCGTCATCAAAGCCTCGGCGGCCGAGCCCCGTCTTCTCAAACACACTGGCCGCGCCATCGTATTCGACAGTTTCGACGAAATGAACGCCCGCCTGGACGATCCCTCCCTCGATGTCGATGCGGACAGCGTTCTCGTACTGCGCAACGCGGGACCGAAAGGCGCCCCGGGAATGCCCGAATGGGGAAATCTACAGCTTCCGCAAAAACTTCTCAAAGCAGGCATTCGCGACATGGTCCGTATCTCCGACGCGCGCATGAGCGGCACAAGTTATGGTGCCTGTGTCCTGCACGTCTCTCCCGAATCCTTTGTTGGTGGACCGCTCGCGCTGTTGAAAGAAGGCGACATCGTCGAACTCGACGTCCCCGCCCGCCAACTGAACATGCGCGTATCTGAAGATGAGCTCGCCCGCCGCCGCGCAGCCTGGCGTCCGAAAGAGGGGATTTATCCCCGCGGCTACGGCAGGCTATTCATGCAGCACATCAAGCAAGCTCACGAAGGCTGCGACTTCGATTTTCTGGAAGGCATTGCGCCCATCCCCGAGCCAGAGATTCACTGAGCATCTGAAACACGAAACTTCGGTGGGATTAAATAGAACAAATTCCACACTAACTCGCGGCCACTTCGCTCGGCTGCGGCAGCGCGCGGCGCCCGTCTCCGACGGCAAGCATCAGAATGCCGGAAAGGCATAGGCTCCCGACCAAGTACAAGAGCCCGGCGGTGAAGGAATGAGTTCGGCTAACCAAGTAACCCATCATCAGCGGCCCTACAAATCCTCCGAGATTTCCGAGCGAATTAATCAATCCGATGGAAGCCGCGGCCGCTGATTCGCTCAAGAAAGCAGTTGGCACCGCCCAAAAACACGGGTGGAACGCAAAGTAAGAAGCGCCCACCAACGTGAAAAGCGTAACCGCGACAATGAGATTCGAACCAAAGATTACCGCCAGCAATAAAATCACTCCGCAAAGAAAAATTGGAAACGCCGTATGCCACCGCCGCTCCGACGTTTTGTCGGAGTGCCAGCCATTCAACTGCTGCATCACAAATCCGGCAAGGTAAGGCAACGCAGCGAATAGCGTGATTCGGATATCGCTCTGCCCCGACAGCCGTTTTAAAATGCTCGGCAGCCAAAACGAGATTCCGTAGCCTCCGGTCGTCGCACAGAAGTAGCACAACGTCAGCAGAATCACGTCGCGCTGCGAGAACGCTTCCCAAATCGTGTAGGAGCGAACCTTCTGCTTTGCCAGTTTTTCTTTCTCCAGCTCGCTATTGATCCAATCGCGCTCATCCGGTCGCAGCCATGCGGCCGCTCGCGGCCAATCCGTGAGATAAAAAATCGTGATCACGCCGAACACCACGGCTGGAATTCCTTCCAGGATGAACAACCAGCGCCAGCCTCTCAGGCCGAGCCAGGTAATTCCAAGCAGCAATCCCGCCAGAGGGGAGCCAATTACATAGGAAAGCGGATTGGCCGCGTAAAAAACCGCTATCGCTTTGGCGCGGTCCTGATAGCGAAACCAGTGCGATACGTAGACAATCACAGCAGGGAAGAATCCCGCTTCCGCGGCTCCCACAAGAAAGCGCACCAAATAAAATTCTCGCGCTGTGTGGATAAACGCCATGAGCGCGGTTATGATTCCCCAGGAAATCATGATGCGGGCGATCCAGCGGCGCGCGCTCCACCGTTCGGCTATCAACGCGCCGGGGATTTCCAGCACGAGGTAACCGATGAAAAACATCCCGGCTCCGAGGCCAACGACTTTGTCGTTGAAGCCCAGATCGCCGGGCATTTGCAGCGCCGCGGCGCCGACGTTCATGCGGTCCAGGAAAGCGATGATGTAAAGCAGGAAGAGAAAGGGAAGGAGCCGCCACGCAATTCGTTTTCGCGAGCGTTCGGCGACTGATGGGTCCGTTGGTGGGAGGTCCATCTTCCCTCGATTGACAAGAACTCAGAGATCGGCGGAGGTATCCTGCACTACTTTTAGTATTTTTGCGGCACAAAATTTGCGCTGCATAGTAGCCACAGAAAATGGGCAAGGCTTTCTGTCATAGCCAGTCTGTTACGGGAGTTGAAATGCGCCAGTACACGATTGCAGCCATCCCTGGAGATGGCATCGGTCCCGAAGTGATCGACGCCGGTCTCCAAGTGTTGCAGGCGCTCGCACAAAAGGTCGGCAGTTTTCAGCTAAACGTAGAAAAATTCCCGTGGGGTTCGGACTATTACAAAAAACACGGCGTGATGATGCCCTCGAACGGCCTGGAACTTCTTCGTCCGTTCAGCGCAATTTATTTTGGCGCCGTTGGCGCACCCGACGTGCCGGACCACATAACGCTTTGGGGATTGCGCTTGGCGATCTGCCAGGGTTTTGATCAGTACGTCAATCTCCGGCCCACGCGAATCCTGCAAGGACTGTCATCGCCCCTGCGCGACTGCAAGCCGAGCGATCTAGACTGGGCCATCGTCCGCGAAAATACCGAGGGCGAATACGCCGGCCAAGGCGGACGCGCTCACCGCGGTTTTACGGAAGAGGTCGCCACGGAAACCTCGATCTTCACCCGCCGCGGCGTGACCCGCATCATGCGCTTCGCGTTCAAACTCGCACAAGAACGCCCACACAAGCTGCTCACCGTCGTCACCAAATCCAACGCGCAGCGCCACGGCATGGTTCTGTGGGACGAGATCGCGGCTGAAGTAGCAAAGGACTTTCCGGACGTCACCTGGGACAAAATGCTCGTCGATGCTATGACTACGCGCATGGTTGGCAGGCCCGCCAGCTTGGACACTATCGTTGCCACAAATTTGCACGCAGACATCCTCTCCGACCTCGCCGCCGCACTCGCCGGTAGCCTGGGAATCGCGCCGACCGCAAACCTCGATCCAGAACGGCGTTTCCCTTCCATGTTCGAGCCGATCCACGGCGCCGCGTTCGATATCACGGGTAAGGGAATCGCCAATCCGATCGGCGCTTTGTGGACCGCGGCGCTGATGCTCGAACATCTCGGCGAAAAAGATGCGGCTCTGCGCTTGATGCACGCTGTAGAATGCGTCACAGCTTCCGGTCTGCATACCCCAGACCTCGACGGCAAAGCCACGACACGAGAAGTCACCTCGGCCGTCTGCGATGCCGTCCACACTTCTAGCGTTTGATCGGGCACCGGCGCCTGGTTAAATCTCCACCGCAAAAGACTTTATTTCGACGGTTCCAAGATTTGCACGTGATGATGTTCGAGCAAATCTCCTGTTGCGTGATCCACCTGCGTGACGGCCAGTTGGAAATTCACTTGAGACTGAATCAGGTTCAGCTCCGCTTGGGCGAGTTGCGTTTGCGCGTCGAGAACGAAGAAGATTTGTTCCGTGCCCAATTCGTACTTTCGTTCGTCGGCGTGCAGCGTCTCTTTCGCAAGATCCACGGCTACTTTGGCGGCTTCCATCCCAAGCTTGGCTGCCTCGAGCGCGTGCACGGCAGTTGCAACGTCTAGCGAAATGCTCTGATTCGTCTCCCTCTGCTGATATTGGTCGTGGCGCCGGCTCACCAGGGCATCGGCTAGATTTGCTTCCGCGCCATGATTTTTTATCGGTAGCGCCAAGGAAAGAGTTGCGCCGTAGGCTGGGAAAGTAAAACGGAAGGACTGGCTCAAACTTGTGGTTATTCCTGTATTTGCAACGCCAGCTTGGTAGCCATTTAGTCCGTTCCCCAAATAGAAACCAGAGAGTTTAAAGTCCGGCTTGAGGTTGTTGTGCGCAAGTCGGATGCTCAGTTCATCGATGGCGAGCTGCTGATGCACCGCTTCTAGCTCTGGGCGATTCGCAATGGCGCGCGCGAGAGCCGTAGGGATATCAATGTTGAGTAGTTCGCCGACGGGCTCGGGGCGATCGGTCAAATCTAGATCAAGCACGCGGGTCGCCGGGTCAATGTCCGCAGCGATACCCTGGCGAAATTGATCCTCGGCTTGCTTGACGGCGTATTCTGCTTGAATTACTCCCACGCGCCGCGACGCAACCTGCGATTCGGAACGGTAGATATCCAGCGGAGGCAAGGCCCCCAGGCTGAGAGCCTTTTTGTCGTGGTCGTAACTCTTCTGGGCTTCACCCAGCGATTTTTGCTGCACTGCGAGAACTTCTCGAGCAAGTACGACGTTCCAGTAATTGCCAACAATCTGTTGAATGATGTCGCTCACTTCTCCGAGAAACGAAGCGCGAGCCTGTCTCAGGTTGCGCTGCGCGATCAAAATCGGTGCGCGGTTTGGAAAGAGTCCGCGGTTTCGCAAAAGCGGTTGCGCCAATGTGAATTGCAGTGTCGTCGCGGTTGCGGGATTCAGCGTATTGAACGAGCTATTGGTGGAACTCTTGTCAGCGATGAACGAACCCTGAAAATTCGTGCCCGTTTGAAAGGTTTGCGAATAGCCAATCTGCGTCTCCTGGCTCAATACGTTGAGGATGGAGGCTCCTGAGAGTTGCGTCGAGGTCGGCGACTTTGCCCGCTGATCCGTGAAACTCGATGTTAACAATGGATCAAACGGTGCGTAGACACGCTGGAGATTGTTCTGCGCAATGTCAATCTGGTTGTGGTCCAGATGGATGTCTGTGTTGTTAGAAAGAGCTAGGCGAATGCAGTCGTCCAAAGAGAGCACGAGCTTTCCGTTGACGACGTGGTCCTTCAAATCCTGCGGCGAAAGCAGCGGCTCTGCGGGCTTTTGCTTGCCGCTGATTCCCAGGAACCTTTCCATAGGCGAGGCGTTCTGTGCCCTCGACGAGACTCCGTTCACGGTCAGCAATGCAAGCAATGAGATCGCAACACAAAAAGAGCGCACCACTTTCATGATCACCCCCGACAGGATCATCTGAACGTAAACCGCTTCTATTCGTACCGAATGGCCTCGACGGGATCGAGCCGTGCGGCCTTCACCGCTGGATAAATCCCGAAAATCAATCCCACGGAAATGGAAACCACGAATGCCAACAGGATCGAACTGATCGTCACCACGGTGGACCATCCGGCTAGCCAGGCAATCAGTTGCGACATGGCGAATCCCACGACCACGCCCAGCAGACCGCCCGCGAAGGAAATGAGCGTTGCTTCGATCACGAACTGACGAATGATGTCCCAGCGCCTTGCGCCGATTGCCCGGCGAACTCCGATTTCGCGGGTGCGTTCGAGAATGGCGGCGAGCATGATGTTCATGATTCCGATTCCGCCCACCAATAGCGAAATCGACGCAATGGCCACCATCACGGTGTTGAAGAGTTGCTCTGTTCTTTTCTGCTGCGCCAGCAATTCCGCGGGCACGATGACGCTGAAGTCGCCCGCATCGTGATGTGAAGAATTAAGAATTCCGCGCACTACTTCCGCATCCGTGAGGCTCGTGTCCGTCGATGCCAGATGGAGGTACAGCCCGTCGATTTCGTCTTTCAGCCAACTCTGCGAGTCCTCTAGGCGGTACAACACCGAATTCAACGGGGCATACACCAGATTATTCACGTCCTCGGTGCGAACGCCGGACACGTCCGATTCGGGAGCGAGTTGCGGTCCCGCGATGCCAATGACATGG
>DATEWL010000413.1:0-3699 GCA_035258025.1 Candidatus Acidiferrum sp.
CAACGATGGCGGTAATCCATGCCGTGTGGATCAGCGGCAGTGACAGCATCTCGGCAAAGACCGCAGCGTAATTTGGATGGCGAACATAGCGGAACGGTCCCGAGGAGACGACGCCGAGGCTGGTTGAATCCATCACCTGGACGTTCCAGTGATTTCCCAGCGTTCGAATAACCCACCAGCGCACGACATTCGCCGCCAGAAAAATCGCAAACATGACCGCGGCTAAAATGGGGATGAATGGGCGCCGAAGGAGCACGACTTCCAGAGCGGCACCGATCAGTACTAAGGTGTGCAACAAGACCATCCAGCGGAATCTGGGCTCTTCCACCTTTGCCGCGCCGCGCGCGATCATCTCTTGCTGGTGACGGCGCGATATTTGCAGCTCCACAATGCGAAGCAGAGCTACGGCCACGAGCAGGCCGAGAAACGCGATGACGCTTAGGTCCATTGCAGCAGAAGAAATTCGGCGCTGAATCCCGGGCCGAAGGCGGCCGCCATGGCATATTCGCCCGACTTGAGGGGCCGCTTTTGCATCCACTCTTGCAGGATGAAAAGAATTGTGGCGCTGGAGAGATTGCCGACGTTGCTAAGGATGTCCCAGGAGGGTTGCGTGTCACACTTGCAGAGCCCCAATTCTTTTTCAACATTGCCCAGCAAACGCGCGCCGCCAGGATGCAAAATCCATCCTTTTATGTCTTCCTGTTTGCGGCCGTGGCGTTCGAGAAATCCATCCACGAGTCCGCGAATTTTCAGGCCGATCATTTCGGGCACGTCTTTCGAAAGCAAAATGTGAAAGCCCGAATCCCGCAAGTCGAATCCCATGGCACCCAAAGAATCGGGGAACGTGTAGGTTTCAGAGACGAGAATCTTGGGGCCTTTCTGCTCTCTTCCTGTCACCAGGACCGCGGCTGCTCCGTCGCCGAACAGAATCGAGGAGATCAAATTCGCTTGGGAGATGTCCTTGCGCTGAAAGGTGAGCGAGGGCAACTCGACCGAGATGATCAGCACGTTTCCGCCGGGATGAGCTTTCAAATAATCCGCGGCGCGGCTGAGCGCCATCGCTCCAGCGGCGCAGCCGAGTTCGGTGAAGGGCATGCGGCGCACATTGGAGCGGAATCCCATCAGATTGATGAGGTGGGCGTCCAACGAGGGGATCATGAATCCGGTGCAGGAGACGGTGATGATGAGATCCACTTCGTCTGGGCGCAAACCGGCGCGCTGCAAACACTCTTCCGCCGCCTGGCGGCCGAGCTTCACCGCGTGCTCAATGTACTCTTCGTTGGTCTTCGAAAGCGGACGAGGCTCAACGGTATATTCGATTGGAAAAATCGAATAGCGTTTGTGAACCTGCGCGTTATCCGCGATAGCCAACAGCGCTTCCAGGCGCCGATCCGGTATGTCGAACACTCGTCCCAGGTAGTACTTCACTTCCTCGCGAGTCATCGTATATGGAGGCAAAGCCGTAGCTGTGGCAGCTATTGTGCAGTGCGAGTTTGAGGCCCCATTCGAGGGTCCAATATTCACGTAATCCACCTGTCGATTCTGCGCGAAAGCTCCGCCAGAGAGCACTACCAATTAGCTAAGCCATTTCGTTACAACAGGCCAGCGGCGGGCTGCACATGAGCGCTAGACTCTACAACATTCCTGTCCCAGGTAATACATTGAATTGAGACACCCGGTCACCCGCATGGTCCAGCGCTGTTCCTATCTAATTTATCCTTCTATCGCGAGTTTGTAAAATCCCCAAAGGGGTTTGGGGTATTCTTTTGCACATTATGGCTACCTGCAGGAATTCTCGGATTTTAGATTGGCGACGGGCTATCGGCGTTTTTTGCGTCTTTGGGCTCGCGGCTGTTTTGCTCTTGGCAGCGAACACCCGAGCTCAGAAGCAGGCTCCGCCTCTGCTGGTGATGATTTCTGTGGACGGGATGCGTCCGGACTACATTACCGAGGCGGACGCTCACGGGGCAAAGGTGCCGAACCTGCGGAGATTCTTGAAAGAGGGAGCGTATGCCGAGGGCGTGGTTGGCGTTGTGCCTACGGTGACGTATCCCAGCCACACTACGCTGGTTACCGGCGTGTGGCCAGCTAAGCACGGGATTCTTGCGAATACGACTTTTGATCCGCTGCGACGGAACGAGGAAGGCTGGTATTGGTACACAGAAGATATTCGCGTGCCAACGCTCTGGGATGTTGTGGGCGCTGCTGGGTGGACGACAGCGAGTGTCCAGTGGCCGGTTACTGTCGGCGCGCACATTACCTGGAACATTCCCGAAGTCTGGCGTGCGAACACGCCGGACGATGCGAAATTGTTGCGGGCGCTTTCGACGCGCGGGCTGCTCGAAGAGGCTGGAGCTGAACTCGGCGAATTTCGCGACGGAACCGACACGTCCGCCAAAGGGGACGAGATCCTGGGCCGATACACGGAGTGGATCCTCGAGAAGAAGCATCCCGCGCTTTTAATGCTTCATCTCAGCTCGCTCGATCACATCCAGCACCAAACCGGGCCGTTCAGTCCCGAAGGCATCGCTGTTCTTGAGAGTATTGACGCGACGATCGGGAGAATCCGCGCGACGGCGGAGAAATTCGCGCCGGGCCGGGCGTTTGTTGCTGTTGTTTCCGACCACGGATTTGTTCGAACGGACGCGCAATTGGATTTGTTCCCTTTGTTTCGGGATGCACAGCTGATCACCGTCAATGAAAAGGGGAAGATTACGGACTGGAAAGCGATCCCGTGGCCCACAGGCGGGTCGGCTGCGATCGTACTAAAAGATCCCAGCGACACCGCGACTTTGTCGGAGGTGCGCGAACTACTTGCAAAGGTAGCGAGCGATCCGGCGAACGGAATTGATCGCATACTGGATGCGGAGGAGCTGCAAAAGAGGGGAGGTTATCCGATCGCGTCATTTTTTGTGGGGCTCAAGCCAGGATGGCGGACGGGATCGGCTCTCGATGGGCCCGTTCTCTCCAAACCAAAAGTTGGCGGTACGCATGGAGCAATGCCAGATCTGCCGGATTTGCACGCGTCATTCTTTTTGATTGGCCCAGGCGTACCGGCAGGCAAGTCGCTCGGCACGATTGATATGCGCGACGTGGCGCCGACTTTAGCGCACGAAGTCGGATTAGCTTTGCCGAGCGCGGACGGGAAAATACTCCTGCCGTAGTTGCGAGCCGCGTTGTGGGACGATGTTGTTGCGCTACTCCTGCGGTTTATCGCAGGCCGACCATGCCCTTTGCGGAGTCGATGAGTTTGGCGGAGTCGTAGCCGACGCCGTCCTTGAAGACGATCTCCACTTTCTCGATGTCTTTGATGTTGACCGACGGGTCTCCTTGCAGCACGACAATGTCGGCGGCTTTGCCGACTGCAAGAGTGCCGATCTTGTCCAGTTCCCCGAGAAACTGAGCGCCGTTGGACGTTGCAATGTGGATGGCTTCCAGCGGCGTGAAGCCCGCCTCCACGAGCAATTCGACTTCGCGCTGGTCTCCGAAGCCCGCGATGACGCCGCCGTAGCCAGTCGGATCGAGACCCGCCAGCAGCAGTCCGCCCCGCTTTGAGAACTCGTGCTCGAATTCCAATTCCTTCTTGAAGATGTGCTCACCCTCGACCGTATATGCCTGGAGCGCGAGTACGACGTGAATTTGGGCCTCCACAATCTGGTTGGAGCGCACGTTCGCCATCCGGAACATCAGGCTGGGCAC
>DATEWL010000414.1:0-4318 GCA_035258025.1 Candidatus Acidiferrum sp.
GTCGTAATTGATGTTGCTGACGGTTGTGTTGAAGCCCGGCGAGGTGGCGGTGATTTTCACTCTTCCCGATGGCATGCTCGAAACAATCCAACGGCCTGAATAATCCGTTGCCGCAGTTCGAACGGCTCCGGTGTCCAATTGCGTTACGTTCACTTGCGCGTTCGCAAGCATCGCTCCGCTGGCGTCTACGATGTAACCTCCGAGCTGCCCTGGGAGAAGCTGAAGCGGTGCAATCCGATCGCCCACACTACCGCCGACCCCGACACCTGCCTGGAACGAGCCTGTGATGTATCCCACGGTCTCAAATCCCTGGAACGACTGCGGCAACAAGTTCGCGGCCAAAGCATCGCCGCCGAAGTCCTTCACCTTGTACTGCTCCGGCAGGAACACCTCCCATTGCAGAACGGTGATGGGAACATCCATTTTCGGCAGCGAAATTTCCGAACCGCCCTTTTTCGCGAACGGCGCGCCTGAATGCATGAACACGAAAGAGACTTCGTAAGAGTCGACTGGCCGGAAACCGGGCCGCAGCAGTGGTACGCGCTGGCCATCCGCGCCTTCCACGGGCTTGACCTTCTCACCAGCAACATCTGCAGACACGATGCTCGCGCCTGGTGGAAGTTCCACTTTCAAGAATGGCTGGACTTGATTTTTTACCGTCAGCTTCACTTCAGTCAGTGACCTTCCTTCTGTGGTCACAAGTGTCGTGACCACCGCTCGCTCTGCGATAGCGGCGAGCACGCTGCTATCCGGAAACCGCGTCCATTCCAGTGCGAGGGCCGGATTTTCCGCCGGCTGCCGGTGATAACGAAACGCCGCCTGCAAGGGGGAGCGCGCGAGCGAACGCAAGTAAGGATTCGTCTCTTTGATATCCATGCGCTTCAAGCTGCCGCCTTCCGTTGCCGTCAGCTCCATGGTGCCAACGCCTTCGACGAGTACTTCGCCCGTTTCGCGTTGCGAATTTTTCACGCTGAGAAACGGAACTTCCGCCTTCGTCACGCCGATCGGCTTTTCCATTGAAATCAGAAACTGGTGGTTGCGCTGTGCCGGAGCATTTACTTTCAGCGTCAAGACTCCCGATTGCACATCGCTTGAATCCACCGAAGCTCCGGACGCTCCCGTCACTTCATAGCCGGCGGGAACTTCGACTTCGAATTGCGTGGGTTCTCCTTGGATTACGTTGATGTCGGCAAGCACGGCGAGGCGAATTTCCGCTTCGCTAACGGAAACCAGCGTCTTAACATTGGAAAGAAAGCGGACTTCGCGCGGGACAGCCGGTGCAACCACTTCTCGCGTGGCCCACCAGATGTTTGCGGGCTGTCCTGGGACGAGCGTTGCTTCGATCGTTGTGTTTCCGTTGGTAGATTCCCGACTCGTGATTAATCCCGGGCTGAGCTTTACGTTTGTGTGATCGCCGGGAACTTCGAGCATCAGGCGCACGCTGCCTGCCGTTGGCACGGGCAAGCTGAACGAAGCGCGGCCTGTTTCGATGTTTAAAGGCAAACCTGCATCGAGGACCACGGAAAATTCAGCGGGACCAGTCAGGATCGCTGTCTGCATTCCGCCCTCTTGTTCAAGAGGAAGAATTCTGCCTTCCTGACGCGCATCAAGTATCGTCATGCCCGAAGTGAGTGCGACTTTCGTTTCACCCTTATTAAAAGTTTCGCCCTGCAACTGAACCGTTCCCATCACGGTTTCGTTCGCGACGCGGAGCTTCAACTCTCCTCGCTTGATCGTGTAAGGGAGCGGCGCGGTCTCCACTCGCTTGGGCGACTTGTTCGCAAGTTCGAGCAGACGGTTGTACTCCTCAAGCGGCAGCGTCACATTTCCTGCCTGCGGAACGGGAGGGTTAATCTTGTCTTGTGCGAACGCGGGGATCCCGATCAAGAATGCGGCCGCCAGTAATATATTTTTCATCGCCCACCTGCCTTTTTCTCGCGCTGATAATTCAAATCAGTGCTTGGAGATTGGTTTTCGCCTGTGAGTTCGGAAACAAGAAATAGTGAGGGCCCCAAACCTTCGAAGAACACTTTGATGGGAAGAATTCCGGCGGCCTTCCCTCCTTGCAAGGTTGCGCGGAAATTGTCGACGAGCTTTTGCTCGGCAATCTGATTGGTATCTACTACGGACATCATCGCGATAGAAGCTCCCGCACTGGGTATTGGAGGAGGAGGAGGAGGCGCCGGTGCAGGTGCCGCAACACCAACGCTGATTGACCTCACGACGCTCGCTGGCGGCGCTGGAGGATTCAGAGCCGCGGAAGTGGGGTCCACGTACGCTTCTGTGCGGAATGATCCGATCTCCGGCGTCACTTTAAAAAGCGGAGGATGGAAGACGAGCAATCCTGTTCGCGATACGGGCAAGTCCAACGCGGGCAGCGCGAGCCTGAATTGTCCTTTGTCATTCCACACGGTGCCGCGGCTGATATAAACGACCTCTACGGCGAATTCGGGGGAATCTTCGCCGGCGTGAGCTTTCTCCAGCGGGAGCAGCACGCTGCCGTCGGGCGATTGCCCGGGACGAACGGGCTTTCCCGCCAACGATGCGCTCCAAAGCGTTGCGCCTTGCGGCAAAGTGATCTTCAGGAAGTTGCGCTGGTTATTCCGCACCGCGTAGCGCGCCTGCACCAGCAACTTTCCTTCGTTGGTGATCAAGACGTTGTAACGAGCCTCCGCGACATTGGCCATCAGCACGGCTTGCGGCGTGTAACGCGCCACGTTCACCGTCAGCGATCTGGTGGTCTTGGCGTCGCCTGCTCGATAGCGGAATGCGGAGAGCGAAGTCGATTGGCGGCTCGAAACGATTTCGCCCAAGTCTGTCGCATCAGCGTTCTCGAGGCCTTCGGCTTTGAACTCTTTGATCTCTCCGGCGCCGAGGACCTCGACGGCCACTCCTCCTGTATCGCGTTCTGCGTTCAGAAGGCGTAGCAGCGGAATCTCGATCTGGCCATCGCGGGGGCTGCGCGTTTCTCCGCTTATAATAAATTTGGCATTTTGCTCGACGGGTTCCAGAAAGGTCACCGCAAGCTGCCCGTCTTTCATTTCCCAATCCGCTACCATCGCACCGGCGACTTGGTTGACCGTCACTTTCTCTGGCAGCGAAATGCGCACTTCCCGCGCTGCCCCCTGGGTTACTTCTACGTTGACTTCGGCCACCACCGTCGTCGTGTCTTCGCCGAGGCCGGTCAGTTCCGTCAGCGAACCGCGCAGCCGCAACGGTTGCGTGCTGCGATGATCCTCGGTTTTTCTCCTCCAAGTAAACGTCAGCGGCTCGTTGCTACGAGCGTACGCAAGCCATTTGCTTTCCGCGCCGGGCTCCGATTTTTCGGCCAAGAGTCCGCCTGTCAACTTGATGTCCACGCCCTGCCTTGGAAGACGAACGGATGCGCGCGTGACTCCGGAGGCAGTCGAAGGGAGGGAGATGCTCTCTTCGCCGGCGGTGGATACCACAGGCAGGGCAATATCGAGCAACAGGACAGCTCGTCCCGGGCGCGAGAGCAGCGCAGCGAGTTGGTTTGAACCCTTTCCTGCCGCGCCGGGCACCAGCGAAACCAGTTTGCCGTTGAGTTTTGCTTCGCGCACAAGCAGTCCAGCAGGAATCGGCACGCGCACCCAGCCATCCTTTAGTACGTCGACGGTGAGGCTCGCGCGGCCCGCGGCGAGGTCGCCGTCGATCCGCAAGTCGTAATCGACGCGTGTCAGGGTCGCGTCTACCGGCGGCCCTTCCGGTTCGCGATCGGGCGGGTAGGCTTTTGCGTGCAGCGTTCGATAATCACTGATGGTGATAACTACCCATCCCGGTGCGTGCGATGCGGTCTGCGCGGAAGACTTGGCTGGGCTCAGCAAAAGTGCCGCCAACATGCAAACAAAGAAACGCCAGGTCTTGCGATCTTCCTGCAGGAGAGAAACGAATGCGTTCGAGCTGGTCTTTGAGCTGGTCATTATCGACACCTCTAGTTTCGTGAAATTGCCTCGGCAGTTGTTCTTCTCAACCCGGGGAATGGAGGACCGTCTTAAGAGCGATAGGCGCCGTTCTCGACGAACAGCGTTCTCACTCCCTTCTACTACCTCGTTAGAGTTAGCATTCCGTATACCGGGTTGCTCGCGTGACGTCCTTAGAACGAATTTCTCTCAGCAGCTTGCAGCATTTTCTTTCACGCTGTTTGTCTAAGCGTTCGACTTCCTCGATGGACGCCGCTACCTGTGCTGCCAGTTTGCTTCGACGGGGGTATAATTCCGCTGTTCCGGCAATCGGCGGCCTGCGGAATGCAGATGTGGTAACGCCCGCAGGGGACCGTCGGTCTAAGGGAAGGAGGCCT
>DATEWL010000415.1:0-5838 GCA_035258025.1 Candidatus Acidiferrum sp.
TTCAACGTCATTTGCTACCAACGTCTCTTTATCCATGGCAGAACCCCATGAGCACCTGTGACAGCATTATACAAGTCTGTGCCGCTCAATCCCGATCCTTTGTACCGGCTTTCTTCGTTCCAGTCCTTTACGGTATACCAATTCGCAGCGAATGCGAGGTTGGCGTTGATATCGGCTTGAAGTTGGCCATCGAGTCCGGCAGCACTGACAAGAGAATTCAAATTATGCGAGTAGACTTTGTAGATGTATTCCTTGTTCGGCGGGAATTGATACAACTTCATGGTCTTGGCGATACATGCTTTCAAGGCGCATTCCACAGCATAACCGCAAAGATAATACGCGCCCTGCTGCCTGCCACTTCTGAGGAGCAACCGCGCATCTTCGATTCGCAGGTCAGCGAGTGATTTGAAGTCCCGTCGATAGATAGGAACCTGGGCCATGGACTGTTATAGAGTATACTCGTCAGTTAACAATGGAACAAGATCGTGGGGCCGGGTGCCCCGAGTAGCGCTTTTCTACCTGGGCGTCGGCTAATGGCCGCGGAATTTCCAGTTGTTTGCAGATGGCCCGAACCGTTCCTTCTTTGATTTCGCGATGGCGCGGGACGGCGGGTGGGCGACCCTCAATCCGCAAAGACGCGGCCCATCCTTGCGGTCTTATTTCTTGCAAGGGTGGGGCTGCTTTTCGGTAGCCTCTTTGCATTTATTGCCTAGACCTTAGGCGGGTGAAGCAGAGAATTCCCGCGACCCCAGGGAACAGACGGGTCGTTTTCTGCCACTTCCCATATCGATTCCACGATTTTCTTGTACAATAGGAGCATAAGCGTTTATCTGTCTAAGCGTATAGATGGGAAGAACGATGGAAGAAGCCGTCCGTTGGAGCATCAAAGTTTCGCGGGAAACCGACCTCACGTTGCGCACCTATCTTGGTGCGCGAGGAATGAAGAAAGGCGATCTCTCCAAGTTCATTGAAGAGGCCGTACGTTGGCGGATTCTGAGCCGCACAGTGCGCGACATCAAGGCACGCAACGCCAACGCCAATGTGAACGGGCTGCAAGCCATCATTGACGGTGCGGTTCGCGAAGTTCGCGCGGAACTTCGTGCCAAGAAAAAGCGCGCCAAAGCCTAATGCGTGTAGTGCTCGATACCAACATTCTGGTGTCTGCCCTTATAGCCCCGGCTGGTTACCCCGCTGCTATTTACAACGCTTGGGAATCCGATAGATTCACGCTCCTGACGTGCGCCGAGCACATCGCGGAAGTTGGGGCCACGCTGCGAAAGCCGAGCATCGCTGCGCTCATCGAGCCCTATAAAGCCGGCCGCCTCATCAATCAGATCAAAAAACTCGCGGTGAACATCGTGAATCTACCGCAGGTTCGACGCTCTGCTGATCCTGACGACAACTTCTCGCTGGCGCTCGCGGAGGCGGCGCGGCAGACTATTTGGTGACCGGTGACAAAAGCGGATTGCTGACCCTCAAAAAGCACAAGAGGACGCAAATCATTACCGCCCGCCAATTCGCTGAAAAGATCGTGGGGAGGAACTCGTGATCCGTATCGGGTGTAAACACGGGCGGGTCTGGCGGGCGGGCGACACTAACCCATCAAGCTGATTTTCATTTTTCGCTGGCCGCCAAAGTCTTTCCTGAACGCCAATACCTGTTTCGGCAGCACGCCGCCGACGCCGGTAGACGAGCCGAGATGCCCTCCTACAATGGAGTTGGGCCACTCCAGATGCGCTGCCCCAAATGCCAATTCGATCATCCGTTGCAGACCACCGAGTGTCTGAAGTGCGGAATCGTTTTCTCGCGCTACCAGGCGGCCCTGGAAACCGCCGCGAACCAGGTTAGTCCGGGCGTCGCGGTGGCCGTGTCCGTCCCTCCCGCACTAGCGGGGCCTGCTACCGCTGCCAACGACGCCCTTAGCCGCACCGATGCTCGAACCGAGTTGAAGTACCGCATCTTCGCGCTTCCCTTGGCCTTGCTTCTGGCGCGCCTCGTTGCGGGCACGGGCCTGCACATGGCAGCAGCCATCCTTGCCATGGTGCTGCACGAAAGCGGGCACGCCATCACTGCGTGGTTGACGGGCCGCTGGGCCGTGCCGCTGCTCTGGGTTACCCCGCACGGCCAAGAACGCTCCTGGTTGATCGTTCTGCTGGTAACCGCCGTCATTGGCTTTGCCGGATTTCTGGCGTGGAAGATGGAACGCCCGGGATGGCTTCTCGCCGCCGCTGCGCTGCTCCTCCTGCAACTGGTCGCGTTATCTTTGCCCGCGGGAGCGCTGATCGTTTTCTTCGGCGATGGCGGCGCCCTGGTGCTGGCCACTATCTTGATGGCGACGTTTTACGCGCCGCGCGAAAGCCGGCTGTATAAGAGCTGGGGCCTGCGCTGGGGATTGCTGGCCATCGGGGCGCTCAGCTTCATGCACGTTTTCCTGATGTGGAGAGGGCCGCTCGAAGATCTTCCGTTTGGCGAGATTGAAGGAGTGAACCTCTCCGATCCCAGCCTGCTCTCCGAAATGTACGGCTGGACGGTTCTTCAAATGGTCGATCGCTATGTCCGGCTGGGCGCCGTCTGCCTCGCAACGCTGCTCGCGCTCTACGTTTGGGGATTGGCCTCCGCGTATCTCGAATTGCGACGGAGTGCGGCTGCGTAGAAGCGCGGGTGCCGCGCCCTTCGGTTCTGAGGGAGCGGGTTTTGACTCTTCTTCTGTTCCTCGGGACCGAAGAGGACAGCCGGGCGCCCAGGTGCCGGGTTCGCACCTGGCCTGCACCTTACCTCTCCTTGTAAGTTACGTTTGACGTAACGCATACTTCTGGCTATTGTCTTCTAGTGATCGTCAGTTACCGGGACAAGAGGACCGGGGATTTCGCCGCTGGAAAATGGGTGAAGGCGTTCTCTTGTTTTGCGCGCTCCGCGCGCCTGAAGCTCGTCGTCTCGAGTCCGCCGCATCGCTGAAGGACCTAGCCGCATTGCCCGGCAATCGTTTTGAGGCCCTGCTTGGCGACCGCAAGGGCCAATACAGCGTCCGTATTAATGATCAATGGCGGATTTGTTTCGAATGGCCCGACCGTTCGCCCGGTCCTTCAAACGTCGAGATTGTGGACTATCACTAGGAGATCCATCATGGCCGTCGCTGCTGTCCATCCGGGGGAACACCTGGCTGAAGAACTGAAAGCACTCGATATGAGCGCCGCCGAACTAGCGCGAAAGCTCGATGTGCCGACCAATCGCGTCACACAAATCTTGAATGGGACGCGCTCCATCACGGGCGACACCGCTCTACGACTCGCTCATTTCTTCGGCACCGGCGCCCAGTTCTGGCTCAATCTACAATCTATCTACGACCTGCGCCTCGCCCAGCAAAAAACCGGCCGCTCCATCAAGTCTCTTCCACGGTTGAAACGCCACGGGCCCGTCCACGCATAGCAGGCCGAGCGGCTATCCACTACTCACTATTCACTGCCATTACTCCGCCGTCTTCAACTTCAACTTGCTCTTTATTTCGGTCGTTCTACCGCGCACGAGCTCCTTTTGTCAGGTCACGCCGAAATTCGAGGAGCTCAACCGGCGCGCCGCTATCGAGGATCATCGCCACCGTAACGCCTTCCGAGGGCGAATTCGGGGCAGTGAGAATTTCCTTTCCCTCAATCGCGGCCTGAAGGTCGTCTACTTCAAACGCTATGTGAGGGACGGACTTAATCAAGGCGTGCACTGGGCTATCGGGCTCGAAGCGCATCCATTGAATGCCACAAGGACTCGTCTCAAACGCGGAGACGTACATCTTGAATTGTTCCAGATAATATTCGCCGGGTCGCGAAACGTCAGTCGGGATGCCAATGTGGTGATACCGCCAGCCATGTACTGAAATGGCCGCGGTTGGTCGTGCCCCTTCCGTAGAGTATTCGGGCCATCAGACTTGGGTTCTGAAATGCACATGATCTTTTCCCGGCCAACATACCACGGCGGACGGTGGCCCAGACATCGTTTCCCTATTCTGGTCACTTAGAGGACCGATTAGAGGCCCTGGTCCTCGTTTTCCCAGAACCGGGCGGAGGGTGCCAGAGGTTCGGTCTCTGAACCTGGGTCTTGGGGTTACCTCTCTCTTTATCGTTGACCCCTTCTCGTCCTACCGCTCACAAGCTCCTCTTGTCAGATCACTTTATTTCGGCAACAAGCGAATAACCAAGCCGGTGATCGCATCGTGCCACGCGTGCGTGATAATTCCAGGCCGCAAATTCTGCCGCGCCTCTGCCAGGATTCCAAACATCAGGCCATACACACCGATGACCACGGTCGCTTTGGGCCCCTGATAAATATGTCCCGCGCCAAACAGCACAGCCGAGAGAATCACACCCGCAGGAGCACTGCGGGTCCAGGCAACAAACTGGCGCTGCAGGTACCCGCGAAAAATGGTTTCTTCGCAGATGCCGGCAGTGACGGCAAGAGCGAGCCAGAGAAGCGATTCGAACGGCCCCTCTGGAGCAAGACTGCGCGCGGCTTGGCTCATTCCGTTGGCGCCGACGGCGCGAGCCACTAAACTGAGCACAACAATTGCGGCGATCCAAAAGCCGAATGCAATAGCAATATCGATGAAAAAATCGGAAGCGCTCTTCCACTTCTTGCCGGCGAGGTTTTGCATGGATTTTCCGCGGCGGCGCAGGCCCCAATAGATGTAACCTACGAGAAGCCATTCCCAGCATATGGTGGTGAGATAAAAAAATAAGCGATTTGGCTGGTGCGCGGAGCCCTGGCGATGGAGCGAGTAGTATCCGATAACCGCAACAACGCCGAAGATAAGAAGAAGGAAGAGAGTGTGAACCACACTGGCTACCGGTTCGAACCGGCTGATAGGTGTTTCCAAACCGGTTTCCGCCGCAACGTCCGCCACGCGTCACCTCGCTTACGCTTTGCTTGGCGCAGATTCTCTCACAACTCTCTTAGAAACAGCAGAAACCGGGAAGAAGCGGCCGGTTCGAATAAATTCGAGCAGGCGGGCGCTGCGCGTCGGAAATCCACAGGGGAGCACAGTTATCTGTACGCGTCCTGTCCTTTTGGGCAGGCGATTTTCGTGCGTGTTGTAGGGGATGATGGAATTCGCCCAGCAGCGAATCAGCACAAGCAAGCCGGCGATTCGAACCGGTCACACTCGGCGACTGTGGGCCTCAGTGTGGGCGCCATGAACGGAAAAATGGCTGCCATCCTTTCGAGTGGGGGAACGTTTCAAGATGCTCGCGGATATTCGAGATACACAGAATCAACTTTCTAATCAGGTTTCTGCTGAAGAAGCCTCCGGGGCGATTTCGCTTCTTGATCTGGCGGAAATACTCGATCAGCACAAAATATGGGTGGAGTCTGGCGGAGAGTCCGGCGTCAAAGCCGATCTCTGCGGAGTTAATCTTTCTCACTCTGACCTTACGGGAGTCAATCTTGAGGGTGCCTTCATCCAGCGCGCGAATTTGATTGGCGCTGATTTGTCCATGGCGAATTTGCGCGGCGCCAGCCTTGTGCAGGCTGATTTGCGCGAGGCCAATTTGTTGGGCACTGAGCTCCGAGGCGCCAATTTGATGGGCGCGAATCTCTATGGCGCGGAAGGCGTGTGGGTCGGACGTCTCGGTGGAACGAATCTTTTCGACGCGATTCTACCCGAAACAATCGCGGCCTTCGACAGTACCAAGGCAATTTCGGATGCGTCAAAAGTCGCGCGGTGGTTTTATTTCTTAATCCTGGGCGCGAGTCTTGCCTGTATCGCACTGATCGGCCTGACGACCGATGTGCGCCTCATCGTGGACGCTTCTGCAATTCCCGTTGCGCGTTTCCCCAAAATTCTCTCGATGACCA
>DATEWL010000416.1:0-5920 GCA_035258025.1 Candidatus Acidiferrum sp.
GAGCGGCGGGTGCTGTTTGTGGCTTGCAATGAAGCCGGAGGCTGACTTCCGCGGATTTACGCCGTATGCTCTTGGCATGAAACCATCAAAGAACAAATGTGTTTTGGGCAGTGCAGCGTTGTTCGTCTTGCTGCTTATTACTACGATTATTTCTGGCACCGTTTTCGCGCAGCAGGCTGCGACGGCGCCAGTCAGCATACGTGTGACTGATCCCTCAGGAGCCAGCATCTCTCACGCCGCCATTCGTGTTGTTCCCTCGCCCGATCCGGGGCCAGCAAAAATGGAGACGGACGAGGCCGGTCAGCTTTCGCTCAATTTAAGTACGGGCAGCTACGCTTTGTTCGTCGAGGCTCGCGGGTTCAAGTCGGCAGCGACACATATCGACATTCAGGGAACCAAAGAAGTTCAGATAGTGCCCGTTCGTCTCGAAATTGGAGACAGCGGGCCAATGGTCACCCCTGTCCTCGAACTCACCACACCCACGGATGAGCTGCGTGTCTCGGCCTATACCAAGCAAGAAAACCTAAAGCTGAAAGTCGCCGACTTAAAATCCATGCCTCGCACCACCGTCACCGTCCACAACGAGCATTCCAAAGCTGACGAGACATATGCGGGAGTCCGCCTCGCGGATGTGCTCGGCAAGCTTGGGGCACCGTTGGGACACGACCTGCGCGGCGTAGCATTAAGTGGATACATCGTTGCGACCGGGTCCGACGGCTACGTGGCGGTCATTGCTCTCGCCGAAGCCGATCCCACGTTTCATTCCGGCGAAGTCATCGTCGCCGACACCATGAATGGGCAGCCGCTTGATGCGAAGTCCGGGCCCTTCAAGTTGGTGGTAACGGAAGACAAGCGGCCAGCTCGGTGGGTCCGCAATCTGGTAAGCCTGGAATTGAAGTCCGCGAAATAGCTCGACCGCTTTCGCAAATTACGAACTGCGCCGCTGCTCGTAGGGGCATGGCATGTCGTGCCCTCCGGTTGAATGTAAGCATGCGCGTTGCTTGCGAGAGGTAGCGAGCGTATATTGGCGGGCGACCGAGCGATGCACGACCGCAAGCTAGGTGGAAATTTTTCGCGGCAGTTCGGGACGTCGATCTTGAAAGACATTGGGGGAGGGACTGTGGGGAAATTGTGTGTGTGCGTGATTTGTTTTTTGCTGCTGGCGGCTAAGCCGATGACGGCGCAGGCTCCGGGAATTTCGGAAATGTACACGCTGATCCGCGCGGAAGAGACGAATAATTCAAAGATTATGTGGATCATCCATGAGATCGCGGACGTGTATGGGCCGCGCGTGACGGGCACGCCAAATTTGAAGGCGGCGGACGATTGGGCTTTGAAGACGATGGGGTCGTGGGGATTGGTGAATACCCATTTGGAGCCGTGGACTTTTCAGCCACCGAGTGCCGCGACGCCCGTCCCGGGCTGGGAAAACACAGAGCTTTTGGCGGAAGCGGTTACACCATTCCATGGGCAATTGATGGTCAAGCCGCTGGCGTGGACGCCGAGCACGAACGGAGTCGTTACGGCGCAAGTAGTGATCCTGCAACCGCCGGGATTGGCGCCGCCGACCGGCGCTGGATTTAACTTCTTTGGAGGCGCGCCGCCGCCACCCGAGCCGAAATGGGCTGCGCCACCGATGCCGACAGCAGCAAAGCCAGCGGAGCCGAAGCAGCCAACGCAGGCCGAGCTTGATACGTATTTGAATGCGATGAAGGATAAAGTTCGAGGAGCAATCGTGATGGTTGGGAGGCACGTGGAGGTGCCGGAGGAGATGAACCCGGCGCCTATGCGGAGGCCCGAGGACGAGTGGAAGTCGCGTTTCGATACGAAGAATCCGCGGCCGTTCCGGTTTCCCGAGCCGCCGAAGCTGCCTGAAGGACAGCTGACGCGACAGGAAGTTTCGCGTCAGGTGGATCAGTTTTTGGTGGACAACGGGGCGCTGGTTCGGATTAACGATGCGGGGCGATCGCACGGGGTCATCATCGCCCAACAAAATGGAACTTACGATTGGACGAGGGCTGTGCCGACGCTCGTGATGCGCAATGAGGATTACGGGCGGATTTCGCGGTTTATCGGCGATGGGACAGCGGTGGCCCTGCGCGTGAATATTCAGAACAAGGAGTATCCCGAAGGGACGACGGCGTTCAATGCGGTTGGAGAGATCACCGGCACGGACAAAAAAGATGAGATCGTCATGCTCGGCGGGCACTATGATTCGTGGCACGACGCGACGGGCGCCACCGACAACGGCATTGGTTCCTCGATGATGCTGGAGGCCGTGCGAATTTTGGCGGCGCTGCATGTGAAGCCGCGTCGCACGATTCGCGTGGCGTTGTGGAGCGGTGAGGAAGAAGGGCTGCTCGGGTCGCTCGCGTACGTGCAGCAGCACTTTGGAAGTTTTGAAAGCCAGAAGCCGGAGTACGCGAAACTAGACGCGTACTTCAACATCGATTCCGGGACGGGAAAACCGCGAGGGGCTGGCGTGTTTGGACCGGCAGGCGCAGCAGACATGGTGCGCGAAGCGATGATGCCGTTTGAGGATTGGGGATTCATGGGAGCGATTGTCTCGGACAGCCGCAGGACGGGGGGGACAGACAGCACTTCGTTTAACAATGCAGGATTGCCGGGAATTGGGTTGACGCAGGACCCTTTTGACTATGGTACGTATACGCATCACACGAATCTGGATACCTATGAGCGAATTTACGAAGAGGATGTGAGAGAAGGCGCCGTGGAGATTGCTTCGGCAGTGTACGCACTGGCGATGGCTGATGAGATGGTGCCGCGATTTAAGGACGCGGAAATGCCGAAGCCGGTGCCGGAGCCCGGTCCGGGATCGCAGGCGACGCCGGTGCGGCACGTTCCAGCAAACTAAAGCGCGCGTTATAGCTCGAGAAGCAAAAGTGCGCGGTGCGAAAGACGCATCGCGCGCTTCTTCGTTTTTGTGAGGTGCCGTTGCGTTAGTGCGTGATATTAAAGTTGGCGTGGAGAGACGCGTTCGAATCAGCGCCCACCCAAACGTCGAAGGCGGCGGGTTCCCCAACCCAGGATTTTGTCGCCGTGCTCCAGTACGTCAGTTCGTCATTTCCAAGCGAAAAGTGAACGGTCTTTTTTTCATGCGCGCCAAGCGTGATGCGCTCGAACCCTTTTAGTTCGCGCACAGGGCGCGACGTGCTGCCGTATTGTTGATGAATGTAGAGTTGAGCGACTTCGTCAGCCGCGGAAGCGCCGGTGTTTTCGACGTCGACGCTCACGTCAATGGTTCCGCCGGGTTTGATTTCGCTTCGGCTGAGCTTGAGATTTGAAAAAGCGAAATTGGAATAGCTGAGCCCGTAGCCGAAGGGATAAAGCGGCGTGCTTTCCTCACCCCAGTAGCGCTTGCCTTGATTCTCCGGGGCTTGCGTGGTGTTGTGCGCGTAATAGATCGGTACTTGGCCGACGTCGCGCGGCCACGTGATGGGAAGCTTACCGCCGGGGACGGCGTCGCCGAAGAGAAGATTGGCGACGGCGTTTCCGCCTTGTGTGCCGGGATACCAGGCGTCGAGGATGGCGGGAACGTGCTCGGCGGCCCATTTGATATTGAGCGGGCGGCCATTGAGAAGAACGAGAACGATGGGTTTGCCGGTTGCAGCTACGGCTTCGAGAAGTTTTTCTTCCTCCCCGGGGAGATCTAACGATTCACGCGAGGCGGCTTCGCCACTCATATTTTGTGCTTCCCCAAGAACGAGGATGGCGAGGTCAGAGGAATTGGCAAGGGCGACGGCTTTGGACATTTCGTCTTTCGATTGCTCGGGAGTCCAGATTGGCTGCGGCTTCAAATTAAAAATGGCGTCGAAAAACGAGGGAATCTTGCGGCGGATTTGGACGCCGGGCGCGTAGCTGAGTTCGGCTTGCGCGCCAAGTTTATTGCGCAGGCCCGCGAGGACGGTGATTGTTTCCGCGAGATCTTGCTGGAAGGCCCAAGAACCGAGCGTATCAGCTTGTGAATCCGCAAGAGGGCCGAGGACGGCGATTTTTTTGTAAGCGTTTTTCTTGAGCGGGAGAAGGCCGCCTTCGTTGCGCAGGAGGACGGCGGTGCGTTCGGCAGCAAGGCGCGCGGCGATGCGATGTTCCGGCGTGGCAAGAACCTGGCGGGCGCGAGCTTCGTCGACGTAAGGATGTTCGAAGAGGCCGAGGCGGATTTTCATTTCGAGAATGGGGCGGGCGGCGTCTTCAATTTGCTGCACGGTGATTTGTTTGCGTTCGACGGCGGTTGCCAGGCTCTTCGAGTAGGCGGTGAAGCCGATGGCCATCTCCATGTTTACGCCTGCGTTGAAAGCGTAGAGCGCGGATTCGTAGACATCTTTGGCGTAACCGTGATTTTGCAGGCTCTTCACGGAATTCGCGTCGCTGACGACGAAGCCTGTGAACTTCCATTCGTCGCGCAGAACATTGTGGAGAAGCCAACGATTGCCGGTGGCGGGGACGTCGTTCAAATCCAGATAGGCGCTCATGGCAGAGCCGATGCCTGCCTTGACCGCGGCGTGAAAGGGCTTGAGGTAGACATTGTAGAGAAGAGTTTCGGGAATGTAGGTTTCGTCGTAATCGCGGCCGCCGACGGCGGCGCCGTAGCCGGCAAAATGTTTCATGCAGGCGAGAATGTGATCGGGCGAGCCAATGTAGTCGCCCTGGAAACCGCGGACTTGCGCGGCGGCCATTGCAGAACCGAGATAGGGATCTTCACCGGCGCCTTCGACGATGCGGCCCCAGCGTGGATCGCGCGCGATGTCCAGCATGGGCGCGAAGGCCCAGTCGATGCCGACGGAGCGAGCTTCTTTGGCGGCGATGGTTTGTGCTTTTGTTGCGGCCGAAGGATCCCAAGAGGCCGCCATGGCGATGGGGACGGGGAAAATAGTGCGGAATCCGTGAATGACGTCGAAGCCGAAGATGAGAGGAATGTGAAGGCGGGTTTGATCAACGGCCAGGTGTTGGAGCCGATTGATTTCTGCGGGATCGGTGACGAAGAGCAGCGAGCCCAGCTGGCCTTTAGCGACGGCGTCGTCGGTCGCTTGCTCTTTGCGGAAATCGAAGAGCTGGCTGAGCTGGCCGATTTTTTCGTCGAGAGTCATTTGTCTGAGGAGAGCGTCGGCGCGCTGGCGGACTGCCGCGTCATCGGGAGGAACAGTGGCGGAGGGAGTTTGAGAAAGGGTGAGGGGAACGACGGCGATGGCGAGGGCGAAGAGCAAAACATTTGGAAGAGATTTTCTCTTGAGACTGAGATGATGGTGCCTTTTCACGAGAACCTCCTCTAAGGCCGGCGTGATGCTAATAGGCAGGCGCGCAAGATGCCAGAAGAAAATAGAGAAAAGGGAGGCTCCGCAAAGGGGCTGTGCGAACATCGGTACCGCATACGATTCGGAGTTAATCCGTGGATAGAATACGGACCGGAGGGCACATGACAAAAACGCGGCGGGAGTTTTTGACGGAGACTTCGCTGGGGCTAGTTGGCGCAGCGGTCGCGCGAACGCAACAGCAGAAACCGGGCGAGCCGCCAGCGGGTACGCCTCCGGCGTTCGGGACGGGGCCGGCGGTGGGGCCGGAAGTTTCGCCGGGTACGTTTGCCGAGGCAGAGAAGGTGGTGCAGGTGGAGATGAGCGCGCCAGATCGCGAGATGGTGGCTGGAAGCTGGCGCAGCAATATGGCGGCGCTGTATGAGCGGCGCGTGGGACCGCACAAAGTGGCGATCGAGGCGGAGGTAGCGCCGTACTCGCATTGGGATCCCATTTTGCCGGGGATGAAGCACGGGCCGGAACGCGAGCGATTTGTGCGCAGTTCGAATGATGCCGGGACTTTGCCTGGATGGGATGAGGACATTGCGTTTGCGCCGGTGTGGAAACTTTCTCAATGGATAGAGATGCGGAAGATTACTTCGGAGCGGTTG
>DATEWL010000417.1:0-2676 GCA_035258025.1 Candidatus Acidiferrum sp.
CAGTTGCGAGCCTTTTACAATGTGTGCCGCCATCACGCCGCCGCTGTTGTCACCGAAGCGCAAGGGTGCGCAAAACAGTTTCGCTGCCCATACCACGGCTGGACTTACGGAATCGACGGCGCGCTAAAAGGAATGGTTGAATTTGATGGCGTCTGTAATTTCGATCGCGCAAAAAATGGCCTCGTGCCCGTGCGCGTGGACACCTGGGAGAATTTTGTTTTTGTAAACCTGGACGGACGCGCCGCGCCACTCCGCGATTTCTTGGGCATAGTGCCGGAGCTTGTGGCGCCTCTCGAGCTGGCAAAAAAGCTGCACTTCTTCGACCGCCGCGTCTACACGCTCAACTGCAACTGGAAGGTCTACGTTGACAACTATCTTGATGGCGGCTATCACGTGCCGCACGCTCACAAAGGACTGAGCAGCGTCATCGAATACACCAAATACACGATCGAGAATTTTGAACGTGCTTGCTTGCAGTCCAGTCCTCTCTCGTCGGATTCGACTTCAGAAGCTGGTGTCGCCGCGACCAGGCAAGGCCGCGCGTTTTATTTGTGGCAGTATCCCAATTTCATGATCAACGCCTATGAAGGCGTGATGGACACAAACCTGGTGCTTCCGCTCGGAGTAAATCGCTGCGCGGTGGTCTTCGACTACTACTTCGCCGACACCAGCGCAGCCGCCGAAGCCCGTCACAAAGAGAGCATTGCCGTGAGCGAACAAGTGCAAGACGAAGATATGGCCATCTGCGACGCCGTGCAGCGGGGTCTCAGCTCTCGCGCCTATATCGCCGGACGGCTGTCGGTCCGCCGAGAAGCCGGCGAGCACCTCTTCCACCGTTTGCTTCACGCCGATTTCCCCAAGGCCCTGAGCCTGACCGCTGCAGCCGACTGACAGATACGCTTGACGCCCGCTCCTTTGCCAAAGCGGTTTACTCGAGAATTCGCAGCGTGAACGCTACACGATTGAATTGGCTTCCCGAAGCGCCAATCTTGTAACCGCTAAGCTCAGTCGCATGAATTGACGCTCACCACAGCGTCGCCTATACTCTTAGTTTGCGTTGCAGGCTAAGTTCTTCCTGTCTGGCCTCATCTAAGTTCACGTGCGGCCGCCAAGCGGCCGACAAGCTTGGCTTTCAGCAAGTTACTGGGGCGCATGCCGTCCAGACCAGCGAGAATTTTCGCGAAGACCCGATCGTTGCCGCATCATTTATCTAGGAGAGGATTGTTCCATGGCTGAAGCAACTTGCCGCCGCGAGCTGGACCTTGAGATTCCCGCGGAAGAAGTAACGAAAAAGATCGAGAGCGTGGCCAAGGAATTCGCTCGCGTCGCACGCGTGCCAGGATTCCGGCCGGGCAAGGCGCCCGTATCGCTCATCCGCCGCCGCTTTGCCGAGGACATCAAGGGCGAAGTCCTGCAATCGCTCGTCCCGGAACGTGTCGAAAAGGCCGTCTCGGAACAAAAGCTGACTCCGGTTTCACAGCCGCAAGTCGAAAAGTTGGACTTTGCCGAAGGCCAGCCGCTGAAGTTTCGCGCCGTCTTTGAAGTCCTCCCGGAATTCGAGCTCGGGAATTACAAAGGTCTCGCCATCGAAATGCCCGCGATGGATATCACTGACACCGACGTTGCGAAAACTCTCGAAGAGATGCGCGAGCGCGCCGCCGCATTTGCGCCGGTCGAAGGCCGCTCCGTCGAAAACGGCGACTACGTACAATTAAAATTGATGGGCACTCCCGTAGGTGGGGGCGAACCGCTCCAAGCCGATAGCGTGCTCTGCCACATCGGCGCGGAAGAAACGATGGAGCCCTTCAACGAAAATCTGCGCGGCGCGAATATCGGCGACCACAAGAGCTTCGAGGTCGCGTATCCTGCCGACTATCCCGATGCCAAGCTTGCCGGGAAGACGTACAACTATGCTGTCGATGTCCTCGGCATCAAGAACAAAAAGCTGCCCGAACTGAATGACGAGTTCGCGAAAGACGTAAGCGACGCCGCCACACTGGATGAACTGAAAAAGAAGGTCTCTGAAAGCCTGGAACACCAGCGCGACCACCGCCAGAAAGAATTGCAAAGAGAGAAAGTCATTACCGAGCTTGTGAAGCTGCACGAATTCCCTGTACCGGAATCGCTGATCGAGCATCAAATGGATGTGCGGTTGGAACGCGTGGTGCGCTCACTGGCGGCTCAAGGCGTCGATCCCCGCGCTGTAAACGTGGACTGGGTTACGCTGCGAAAGCGCCAGCAGGAACGCGCCACGGATGACGTGAAAGCCGAACTGATCATCGACCGCATCGCTACCGCGGAAAACATCGACGTGACCGAAGAAGAAGTCGATCACGAGCTGGAGCACATGGCCAGTCATAGTGGCGAATCTGCAGAAGTCGCACGCGCTCGTTTGACAAAGCAGGGTGCGCTCGATAGGATGAAAGCGAAGTTGCGGAGTGATAAAACTCTCGACTGGCTCGCGCAGAACGCTCAGGTCAAAACCGTTGCGGCAGCAAGCGCCGCGGCAGATTCAAAGTGAATCATTCCGGCAATTCAACCACTTAAATGAAAAATTTCGAAGAACCAGAGTATCGCGGCACAACGCTCGTTCCGATGGTGGTCGAACAGACCAGCCGCGGCGAGCGCGCCTACGACATTTACTCCCGGCTGCTCAAGGAGCACATCATTTTCATC
>DATEWL010000418.1:0-7602 GCA_035258025.1 Candidatus Acidiferrum sp.
CCTCGCGCTGATGATCGATTCGAGCCTGAGCGCGAACAAGGAAATTGCCTTTGAGAAAGAGGCCGCAGCGCACTTCATCCGTCAAGTATTGCGTCCCGGCGATCGTCTTTCAGTTTTTGGGTTTGACGAAAATGTCACGCAAATAGTGGCATTTTCGGACAAT
Source organism: Candidatus Acidiferrum sp. (assembly GCA_035258025.1). GTDB lineage: Bacteria > Acidobacteriota > Terriglobia > Acidiferrales > UBA7541 > Acidiferrum. The sequence goes on from DATEWL010000418.1 coordinate 164, forward strand.
GTTGCGGTTCTGCAGGCCGCTGTACGAAGGATTCCGCCTGGTGCAGGCACTTCGATCTACGACGCCGTCCTTCTCGGAGCGAAGGCGCTGGAGCGGCGCGGAGAAGATCGGCGACGCGTCATTATTTTAGTTACAGATGCGGGCGAAACCACCAGCACTGCTGACTTTGAAGCCGCGCGTAAAGAAGCGGTCCGTTCGGACGCGCTGCTCTACACCATTGTCATTCGCCCTATGAAAAATGAGAGTGGCCGCAACACCGCCGGCGAGCACGCGCTCACAACGATCACGGAAACCACCGGGGGTGACATGTTTTTTCCTGACACGCCCCAGGAGCTCGACGTGATCTTCGACCTGATTGATCGTGAGTTGCGGACGCAATACCGCCTGGCCTACTACCCCACGCCGCGCGGGCCTGCCAATACGTATCGCAAAATCGAAGTCAGAGTCCTGAACGGCGATTATCACGTTCGCTCGCGCAAGACGTATCTCACCGGCCCGCAGTGACGACTCTCGGGTCTTTTGATTGTCGTTTGATACTTTCAGAAAGAAACGGGCTACTGCGGTTTCTTGATGTCCGAGCCGGCTTGCTCGATGCTGCCTTTGACCAATTCGGTCTTCACTTCCGCCTTTTGTCCAGCCAACACATCAACTTCGGTTTCATACGTGCGATAGCCGGGCAGCTCGATCTTAATTTTGTGCTTTCCCGGATTGACCACCAGCGAATGAAATTTTCCGCCTAGCTCACTCGCATGGCCCACGTAACGGCCATCCAGGAAGACGGCCGCGCGCTTGGGCTGAACCGTAACCTTGAGCTCTGAAGTCACTGCAGGCATTTTTTCCCCGGGGAGCAACTGCATTTTGACTTGAATCGTTTGCAGCTGGCCGGGCTCGACAATCAGCTCTTGCGTGAACTCGGCGTACCCCGCCTGCCGGATGGCGATCTGATGTTTGCCGGGAAGCAGCAGGACTTTCTTGTCGCCCTTCAGTTCCTTCACGTAGCCGACATATTCGCCGTCGATCCACACACCGGAATCACGATCGATCTGCGTATCGCCTTCAAAGTGCACTTCGCCCATGACTTTGCTGCTTTGGGCGGAGGCGGGTAGTGTGCCGATCAAGAGCAATGAGAGTGCAAGCAAGCTCGCCGCAGGCCGGCGCTTCCACATTTGAAACATGATGCTCCCTCACATTCAGACTGGGAATTTAGTTTAACTCGGATGAGTTTGAGATGCCCTTAAAAACGACAGCTATCTAGAAGAAATATCCAGCGACAGATTTCGTGTGCGCGGACGAAGCTTTTTCTTCAGCGCTGATGGTAAAGTGGAGAACGCGTTGCGTATCGCACAGTTTGGAGATGCGCTCCGTCGCGCATTTTACGATGAGCAAAGATTTTCTCGATGCCGCGATTGAAATCGCCCAGGAAGCGGGCAAAATCCTGCGTGAAGAGTTCGACCGTCCTGCACAGATCAGCTACAAGGGCGAGGTCGATCTGGTCACGCAAGCGGACAAACGCTCCGAGCAAGCCATTGTTGCGCGCCTGACAAAATATTTTCCGGAACACTCCATTGCCGCGGAAGAGGGAACCGGCCACGAGAGCGAGTCAGAATTTCGCTGGCACGTGGACCCGCTGGATGGCACTACTAATTTCGCTCACGGCTATCCTTGTTTTTCCGTTTCCATCGCTTTGGCGCAACGCGGTGCTCTTCTCGCTGGAGTGGTCTACAATCCGTTCTACGAAGAACTGTTTGCCGCTGCCCGCGGCGCAGGCGCCACGCTGAATGGCAAGAGAATTTTCGTTTCGAAAGTGGATGCGCTCGCCACAAGTCTTCTCTGCACCGGTTTTCCAGTGCACAAACGACTCGCGAATCCCAACATTCACTACTACTGGGACTTTACCTTACGCTCGCACGGTGTCCGCCGCGATGGCTCCGCGGCGCTGGATCTGGCGAGCGTCGCTGCAGGGCGCTTCGATGGATTTTGGGAGTTCGGGCTTAAGCCCTGGGACACCGCCGCCGGAGTTCTGCTGATTGAGGAAGCAGGCGGCACGGTCAGCGACTTTGCTGGGAAACCTTACAAACTGGGCGGTCCCGTCGTCCTGGCCACGAATGGCTTGATTCACGAGGAGGCTCGCGGAGTGGCGTTCGAGATTTCCCAGCGCGATCCATCAGCTCCCCTCCGCCGCTAACTCTCTGTCAAAGTTGCAGTTCCCCCTTACAAAAAGCTATCGGCCCTCTTACGACTTTTTTATGCATTTAAATTTATCCTTTTCTGGCAACGAGACTCTAATTCTGTTGGGGACGATTCGGCGTTCACTTGCGTTCGAAGCCGCTCGAAGTCTGTCAGGGGTAATTCGGCTGCCAGGCAGTAAGTATTGGGGAGAGATATGCGCGAGTTCACACACAAACGAGTTTCCATTTTCATCGTTTTGACAGTATTACTTTGTACGCTTGTAGCACCCGTGCGTTTGCGGGCTAATGATGAGAAGGACAAGAACCCTCCGTCAGCAAAAACCGCTCCTGCTAAGCCGGATGCCCCTGCTCCATTGACCGAGCGCGAACGCATGCTCCTCGATCGCGTCGAGCAACTGGAGAAGCGCGTTGCCGAACTCGAAACCAAGGGCGCACCATCATCTGCTCCCTCGGCCGCTTCGGCGGCTGAAGTCGTGGCCTCGCACCCGAACTTCGCAGATAACGTTACTGCGTCGGTCACTCCGGCGGAACGCGGAGGTCCGGTGACCGCAGGCGCCAGTACAAACGTTATTCCTGTGGATAAAGCGATTGCTTCCGTCGGAGCACAAGCCACCGAAAAGGGGAAGCTGGGCGCGGCCAAAGTGCCGGCGAGCGAACCGTTCGCGTTTGCGGACTTTACGTGGCTGAACGGGAATGCGCGCACCAAAGAATCGCCCATGGACACGAAGTTTTTCACGCCCGAAATCCGCGCGGATGTGGACTACGTTTATAGCTTCAATCATCCGAGCGACGACACTATCGGCGGTTCGAGCGAGGTCTTCCGGTCAAGCGAAGTGCAAGTGACGCAACTCGGTGTGGGTGGCGATTTTCACTTCGACAACGTGCGCGCGCGCCTGATGACGCAGTTCGGCCTGTATTCAGAAACGACGCCTCGCAATGACGCCAGCCCGGCGCGCGGCCAATGGAACCTCGCCGACGCTTACCGCTACGTTTCGGAAGCCTACGGCGGCTACCACTTCAACGTCTTGCATGGAGTCAACATCGATGCGGGAATTTTCATGTCCTACATCGGGTTGTTCAGCTACTACAATTTTGACAACTGGGCTTACCAACCGTCATACGTATCCTCGAACACGCCGTGGTTCTTCAACGGAGTGCGCGTTCAGATTTTCCCCACCGAACACCTGAAGATCGAGCCGTGGTTTGTAAACGGCTGGCAATCTTATGGACGGTTCAATAGCCGGCCCGGTTTCGGGATGCAGATCTTGTGGCGGCCCAATGGATGGTTTTCGATTCTGGGAAATCAGTATGCCCTGGGCGAAGATGCACTTAATACTCCGGGGCGTGTGCGCTATCACACGGATGACAGCGTGGAGGTCAAGTATTATGACCGGCCGGGAGAATTCGTGGACAAAATGGCATTTTCGCTCACCGGAGATGCGGGGTGTGAACACGGCGGCGGGGTGAGCTGTGATACCAACTCGAAGAAGGGGCCGAAGCAGAGTTTCCTCGGCTTCATGCTCTACGACCGCACTTGGTTTCACAACGATAAGTTTGGGCTGACGATTGGCGGCGGCAAGATTAACAATCCAGGGCGCTATCTGGTTTTGCTGCCGCCGATCAACGGTGCGACCGCGGCAACTGGAACGCCGTATTTTACGGAAAATCCGGGCGATCCCTTTAAAGCGTGGGACGTGTCCGGAACGTTTGATTGGATGCCGAGCCAATACATCACGTTTCGGTGGGAATTCGATCACCGAGCGGCGAACGTGCCCTATTTCTCGGGACCTGGTGGTATCACGCCAACGTCTTGCCCAACCGCGTTCCTCGGCAATAATATTTGCGGTTCGCCTGGGGCTTTGGTGCCAGGGTTCACTCCGGATCTCAAGAAAATTGAGAATCGGATTGACTTGGCCATCCTCGTCAAATTCTAGCTATGATCGCTAGCGGGTCGGTTTCGGTTTCCGACTGTCCGACTTTTGCCGGGCGCTGCACCGACTCGCTAGTCGTTTTTGGTGCAGTTAGCCCGTGATGGCGCCATTACTTTCCGGTGAAACGGCTTGCTGTCAAACTTGATTGCGTTAGTTCCTTGACGTTAAGTTCGCCTTTCTTGTTCTTATCCAATCTTTCGAATTCTGCTTCCATAAACTTCATGAACTCCTGCTTGGAGACCATGCCCTTCTTGTCAGTATCCATGAGGGACAGCAAATGCTTGACCTCGTCCTCAGCCATTGCCAGTTTGTTCTGTGGCTTCGGAACGGACGCTTTTTGTGCGGCCGCAGTGCCTAGCATGGTGCCGGTTACAATCAGAACAGCGATGATGACGATTACCCACAACCTGTTTTTTCGCAGCAGCATGGTCGACTCCTTAAACTTTTACCCGGTACCGCAAGAGTAGAGGCTCCTCTTCGGAATCAGATTCGCATTGGCCGGGGTGGCAGTTTTGGCCTCCCGGATTTGGCGAATGTACATCCACGAGCTTTGACACCGTTTACGCAAAATACGCATACACCGAATCCAAATTATTTGACGGCCGGAGGCCGCGAGGCCGTCGGCGCCGATTATGGCTCCGCCGCGAACACGGCTTTGCGCACGCCGTCACGAATACATCACATCTTCGCCGATCTCTCCGCCAGGTGATGCAGCATGGATATACCTTATAAAGAGGGCTGCGGCGCGGCTCCGCGGTCCTGCTTAGGAGGCTCGTCTGTATGTACAAATTCGCAGCTCTGCTCACGTTTTGGCTGGCGCTCTCTCCTTCGTGGAGCCCTCAAAATGATTATGTATCGCAGTGCATGGAGCGTTGCCAAGCGCCGCAGACGGACACGGAAACAGAGCGGCAGGAGATCGTCAACCTGGAAAAAGAAACGGCGCACGCGATCCAGTTAGGAGACGGGACGTTCTTCCGGCGCGTCTATAGCGACGATTTCACGGGGACGCTTTCCCACGGTGACGCGGTCAACAAGACCGGCTTTATCAACGCCGTGCAGTCGACCGCAGTCAAGTACGAAGCTTTCTACGTATCGGATATCAAGATACATATTTTCCGTGAAACGGCTGTGGCAACATGCTTATGGAGCGCCCGCGCCATCGTGAGAGGCCAGAGCGTGAACAGCCAGCTGCGCGTCATGCACATTTACGTAAACAGCGGGAGTGGCTGGAAAGTGGTCGCAAGCCAAGCAAGCCCCATGCCGCCTTACACGCAGCAGGCTTTGTAGTTTTTCTATCGGATAGTAGAACGCTTACCGCGGAAGTTCTTTTGCGTGAGTGGGCTTCCTCAAGAAGGAAGAGCCGCGCGTTCCGCATTGACCGCTGCCCCAATAATCCCCAACTCATCGTTCGAGGGAATCACTTCAAAGCGGCTGCCTTGTAGCGGGCTCATCTTCACCATGTCGTGGACATTCCTCTCGAGCAATCCGATATCGATGAATTTCGCATTGGGTCCGGTAATGTAGAACTGGCCGGGGCCTTCCATGTGGATACTCGTTGCGGTGGCTGCCGCCAGCGCACGGTGACAAAGAGTCACAAACTCCGAACATCGCGCGTCGCCAGTTTTGGCATTCGCAAAAACCTCTTCCGGCTCCATGTCCATGAACCTCAGCCGCATCGAGCGATATCCCAAGATGCCTTCCAGATGTCCGCGTCCCCCGCAGCCGCAGAAATTTTCTTTGGGATCGAGCGTGACAACTGAGTGTCCGCCTTCCCAAACGCCTTCGCTCCACGGATAGCGGCCAAACCCGATGCCATTTCCCAGAGTCCATACGCGATTCAGTTTGTGCAGTTTACCGCGGGTCGCCGCGATTCCCGCGGCCATGGCGTCGGCGTCATTGAAAACACGGACGGGAACTTCTTTGCCGTCCAAGCGCAACACGCCGGTGAGCGCTCCTTGCAAATGGAATCCCTTCACTTGATGCAGGTTGGGAGAATCTTCCACAATTCCATCCCGTATCACACCGGGGAACCCCAATCCGATGGCGTGAATCTTTTCTCCTTTAGCGAGTGATTCGATTTGCTCACGGATGCACTCCGCGATTTTGTCCGCCGGCATGGCCAGCAGCGCGTCCACCGAATCTTCCTTTTCCGGATACCTGCGAAGCGGCCCGACGACCTTGTCGCCTTCCACAAGCCCCACCGCTATGTGTTCCATCACCAGTACACCGGCTGTCCTGCGCATGATTTGCCTGCCTATCGTGTTTCTGCCTGAAGTTTTTCTCCCTAAGCTTGCGGCGCCAGCGTCTTCCCGTCCGAGGCCACCATCAAACAGGCTACGACTTGGCCAATTTGTTCAAGCCGTTGAACGCCGCCGTCTTGTAACATTCCGCGAGCGTAGGATAGTTGAATACGCTATCGATGAAATACTCGATGGTTCCTTTCAACGCGAAGACCGCTTGCCCGATGTGGAGCAGCTCGCAAGCGCCTTCTCCGATAATGTGCACGCCCAACAGCATCTTCGAATCAGGATCGAAGATGAGTTTCAGCCGTCCGGTGGTGTCGCCGCGAATCTGTCCTCGCGGGATTTCCCGGAAATACGCGATGCCCACCTCGTAAGGCACGCCTTCGTCCGTGAGTTGCTCTTCCGTTTTGCCGATAAAAGAGATTTCAGGAATTGTGTAAATTCCGTATGGATACAGCGCTTTGTTCGATTTGATCGGAATGCCAAAGGCATTCGCAGCAGCGATGCGGCCCTGCTCCATCGAGACGCTGCCAAGACTCGGAAAGCCAATCACGTCGCCCACGGCAAAAATGTGCGGCTGCTTGGTGCGGTAATCCGCATCGACCTGGATGCGTCCGCGCGAATCGGCTTCCCGGCCGGCTGCGGCGAGATTTAGCTCGTCGACGTTTCCTTGTCTGCCGATAGCGTAGAGCAATGCTTCGCCGGAGACCTTCTTTTTGCTTTTCAGGTTTGCTACTACACCGGCTTCCGGCGTGTCTTCCACGCTTTCCACTTCTTCGTTTAGCCGCAGCGTGACGCGCCGGTCGCGCAAGTGATAGCAAAGCGCTTCCACCATTTCCGAGTCCGCAAACTCCAACAAGCGGGGGCGCTTCTCGATGAGCGTCACACGCACGCCCAGCGTCGCAAACATGCAGGTGTACTCGACACCGATCACACCGCCGCCCACCACGATCATCGTTTTGGGAATTACCGGCATTTGCAAAATCTGGTCGCTGTTGATGATCGTGCGGTTGTTGAAGGGAACTAGCGAGGTCGAGGCCGGCTTGGTTCCCGTGGCGATGATGATGTTAGCGGCT
>DATEWL010000419.1:0-2626 GCA_035258025.1 Candidatus Acidiferrum sp.
GCGAAGGAGTTCCCGGCGAGCGCGCCCGAGCCCATGGGACAAGCGTCCGCGCCCGCTGAAGCGTGTTGCAGACGCGTGATGTCGCGCGCGAAGGCTTCCGCGTGCGCCAGAAGAAAATGCGAGAGCAGGATGGGCTGGGCATGCTGCATGTGCGTCATGCCCGCCATCGGCACGTTGCGATTCGCTTTTGCCTGCTGGAGAAACGCATTCAGGATCGCTTCCAGGGCTTGCTGGATTTGTGCCGCGGCATCGATGACAAAAAGTCGAAAATCGGTGGCCACGAGTTCGTTGCGGCTTCGGCCCGTATGCAGTTTCCAGCCCAGCGGGCCGAGCTCTTCGACCAGGGCTTTTTCGACGAAATGGTGGACATCTTCGGCAGTCGCACCGAATGATTCAAGCCACCCAGTATCCGTCCCGGCGCGCTTGGCAATTTTGTCGAGCGCGGCGAGCGTTTGTTTCACTTCCGCAGCGGTAAAAATCCCGATGGGTTCGAGAGCCTTGGCCCACGCACGATCGACAGCGATTTCGTATGGCAGGAGACGGCGATCGAACGCAAACGAGCGCTGGAACGCGTCGAACTGCTCGTTCGGTGCGCGTTCGAATCGTCCGCCCCACAGCCGGTCATCTTTGCGTTCGGTCATTTGATACTCGCGGGACAGGCATTCTTGCTGCCCCATCCGTGTTAAGCGTCAGTAAGGACCGGACAGACAAGAATGTCTGTCCTACTTAATTCCCTCGGCCTTTGCCTTGGGCCGCACGGTTACGGGCAGCGCAAACAAATTGATGAAGCCTTCGGCGTCCTTGGGGTTGTAACGGCCCATGGTGAAACTGGCGAGGTCCGCGCGATAGAGCGAGAAAGGCGAAACGCGCTTGGTGACGTTGAGCGTGCCTTTCCACAATTTGAGTCCGACGGCGCCGGTGACGCGTTGCTGTGCGACATTGAAAAAACCGTCGAGAGCTTCGCGCAGCGGCGCAAACCACAAGCCGTAATAAACCAGTTCGGCGTAGCGCAACGACAGCGCCTGCTGGAAATGAGCGGTCTCGCGGTCGATCGTGAGGCGCTCGAGTTCCTGATGCGCTTTGACGAGCAGAGTCCCGCCGGGAGTTTCGTACGCGCCGCGGGATTTCATGCCGACGAGACGATTTTCGACGAGATCGGTGCGGCCGATGCCGTGTTTTGCGGCGATTTCGTTGAGTGCATTGAGAAGATCTACCGGGCCGAGTTTCGAACCGTTGACGGAAACGGGCGTGCCGGATTCGAATCCGATCTCGACTTCCTCGGCCTTGTCCGGAGCTTTTTCCGGTGAAACAACCCATTGCCACATGGCTTCGTTCGGAGCGTTGGCGGGATCTTCGAGTTCGCCGCCTTCGTGGCTGAGGTGCCAGATGTTGCGGTCGCGGCTGTAGATATTCTTTTTGCTTTGCTCGACGGGGACGTTATGTTTCTGCGCGTAGGCGATGGCATCTTCACGCGAATCGATGTCCCATTCGCGCCAAGGGGCGATGATTCGAACGTTGGGGGCGATGGCCTTGTAGGCCAGTTCGAATCGGACCTGATCGTTGCCCTTGCCGGTGCAGCCGTGGGAGAGACCGTCGGCGCCGAGTTTCAGCGCGATTTCCGCCTGTCGCTTGGCAATGACGGGGCGTGCCATGGAGGTGCCAAGAAGATAGGTGTGTTCGTAAACGGCGCCGGCGCGGAGAGTCGGCCAGATGTAATCGCGGACAAATTCCTCGCGCAGATCCTCGACGTGGGCGGAAGATGCGCCGGTGGCAAGCGCTTTTTTGCGCGCCGCTTCCAGGTCTTCCTGCTGGCCGACATCGCCGATCACGGCGATAACTTCGCAGCCATAATTTTCCTTCAGCCAGGGAATGATGATGGAGGTATCGAGTCCTCCAGAGTAGGCGAGGACTACTTTTTTCGGTTTGCTCAATTCCTTGTTCACAGAACCTCTCTTACGTTTTGGTGTTGCCGAAGCCGGGCGCAGGAATCCTGCGCCCCTACAAAAAATACCCGACGCGATGCAACCAGACGCATCACTCGACTAGAAAAGAGTATGCAGGATGGCTTTCTGCACGTACATGCGGTTTTCGGATTGATCGAGGACCACCGACTGCGGGCCGTCGAGAATTTCCGGGGTAACTTCCAGGCCGCGGTGCGCCGGAAGACAGTGCATGAAGACGGCGTCCGGGGCGGCCAGCGACATCAGTTCTGGATTTACCTGGTAGGGCTGGAACACGGTGTTTCGCAATTGACCTTCGGATTCGAAACCCATGCTGGTCCAGGAATCGGTGTAGACCGCTTGCGCGCCACTGACGGCTTCGTGCGGGTCGGTCATCAGTTCGATTTTAGCTTTCGTTTCGCGAGCGACACGTTTGCCATCGGCGACGACTTCCGGCGCTGGGGCATACTCCGCTGGAGTGGCGATGCGAAGATGGACACCGAGACGCGCCGCGAGATAGATGAGCGAATTGCAAACGTTGTTGCCGTCGCCGACGTAAGCGAGCTTGAAACCGCGCAAAGCGCCAAATTTTTCTTCAAGGGTGAAGAAATCGGCGAGCGCCTGGCAGGGATGGAATTTGTCGGAGAGCGCGTTGATGACGGGAATATTCGCGTTGGCGGCCATTT
>DATEWL010000420.1:0-4398 GCA_035258025.1 Candidatus Acidiferrum sp.
CTAGCGTTGGGGTCTCTCGATGCGGTGCGTACTGCGGTCGGCACTTCTAGCCCCTACCTTCTGGCCGTCCATGCAGTTGAGACCGCTGGCATGAATGCAATTCCCAGAGCATTTGCGCGTAGCCTCTCAAAGGCGCTTGGGCTTCCCGTTGCAAGCGGCATTATCCAAGTCAATCGTGTATTGCGTACGGAGGCAGACGGATATCATCGATTAGCATCTCCGCCGGTTTTCGACGGCCAGGTCGAAACAGCCGAATACCTATTGGTGGACGACTTCGTAGGCCAAGGCGGAAAGAGAGATTTCATCGCACAAATGCGTGCGATGGGGCAGCGGTTCTCTCTGCGCGGGCCCTAGAGACAAAGAGAGATTTCTCTCTGCGCAGGCCGACCCTTTTGCAGGAGCAAAAGGGGAAGAAAAAGTCGGCCTGCTCCGCTCGAAATGACGGTGTGGGGTGGGGCCGACTCCTGGGGCGTTAGGGAGATGCGGCTTTCTTGCGCAGGGGTTTAGCGGAGGCTTGGGCTTCGACGGATTTGCGGACGCCTTCGGCGTGGAGTTCGCCGCGTTCGAGAAGATCGAGTAGCTGGTTGGCGGTCAGCGTATCTTTGCCGACGGAGAAGATTATCTGGCCATCGGCGGTTTGCATGGGGAAACCGACAGCTATCCCATGTTGCCGCAGTTGGTGGACGGCCTTCACGACGTCGTTTGTTTGTTTTGTGAAATCGCTCACGACAAACTTTCTAAACAGAAGCGACATCATTGCGGAAACGGAGGAGTCCGTCCAGAGGCAAGAACGGCCTGCGCACAGGTTTTGCACAGATTCTCCACTTCTTTGATCTGGCTGGGCCAGCGCTTGGCAGAGGAAGAGAGATTTCATCGCACAAAATGCGTGCGATGGGGCAGCGGTTCTCTCTGCATGGACTGACGCACGGCCTTCCTCAAGACGCAATGATGCAGCCAGGGTCCTTCGCTTCGCTCAGGATGACAATGGGTAGGTGAAGTGGGGCACGCATTGCGAAGCCCGTGCATGGGCTGGGCTGGGGCGTGTTCGAGATTGCGCTGCCGTTCAAAGGTGATGCCTTTCGTGTGGTTTACGCGGTGCAGTTTGGAGAGGACATTTGGGTAGTCCACGCATTCCAGAAAAAATCAGCGCAGGGCATCAAGACGCCGCAACACGAAATCGAACTGATAAAGGATCGCTTGAAGAGATTGAAGGAGTTTTTGCGATGAAAAGGGAAAAGCTGGCATTGGTGAGGGGAAGCGGCAACGTGTTCCGGGATCTGCGCCATGAGAACGCCGATGCGGAACAATTTAAGGCGATTCTGGCGGCCGAAATCATCAAGGCACTCGATCAAGAGCGACTGACCGTGCGCGCCGCGCATGGGCGTACGGGCATCGCGGCTGCGGACTTTTCGCGGATTCGCAATGCGAACCTGGGGCGCTTCACGGTCGATCGGCTGATATCGATCATCAACCGGCTCGGGTCGCGCGTTGAGGTGAAGGTTCGCGTGCGCCGCGCTGGGGTGGCCGAGCATCAAGCGACGGCGTAAGCACGTTTACAAGTGATCCTAGCTAATGTTCGACTGCTATGACCTTGCGGCGGCGCGTAAGAACGAAAGCAATATCAAGGTTCGGCGTCAGCCCGTTAAAGAATTGCATGTATAACCGCCGCTGCAAGGAGACTATTTGATTTTGGCGATGCGGCCGGCGGTGGGATATTTCTGGAATTGGGCGGCGTCGTGGCCGGGGATAACGCGATCAGGATTGCCGCCGGCAAGCTCGATCATCCGCGACTGTGCGGCAATGTTGGCGGCGTGATCGGCGTCGGAGAACGTGGCGCTGGCTTTGTGCTCGGCGAGGTTGCGATAGAGGTAGACGTTATCCGATGCCAGGACGAATGGAGGATTGCCGTCGACTCGCAGATACTGCGACGCGAACGTGTGGCGCCCTCCGGTATAGGCACGAATGCCAGGAAATATCTCGACGTTGTCGCCGTCCACCAGACGCAAACGTCCTTGGGTATTGAGCCGCACTAGCTGCTGAACATCCTCGGGATCTATGCCACCATGGTCCCCGCCAGGCTGCCACGCCGGGCCGGTGTAGTAGCGGAATTCTTCCTTCTGAATCCATACGACGGCCTTGGGGAAGAGATCGATTCCGCCCATGTGGTCCCAGTGCGCGTGGCTGATGACAATGTCCGTAACTTCTTCAGGGTTCACTCCAGCAAGTTTCACAGCTTCGCCGGGCCGGAGGTAGTCCTTGATCGTCCATTCTTTAAACCAGCGCTCGCGGTGAAAGCCGCTGTCGAAGAGGATGTTGCGCCCGCCGCCGCGGATCAGCCAAAGGGCGTAGATGGTGTCGATTTTTTCGTCCTTGGGAGCGCCCACGACCATGTCCGCGACGGAATCGCCAGGAGAGTTGGCGAGGCGTATGGCTTGGATCGAGTAGTCGGGCGTCGAAGGCGCTCCAAGCAGGACCGCGAGCGTAGCGGCGAGCAGAAATCGATTCATAACGTCCTCTCCCTGCTGTTCGGGCGAATCTCCCATCGCGAACGGCATACTGGCCAGCTCATCGCATCCTAGTGTGGTAAGCCCGGTATCATATACTCTTGCCGCTGGAGAAAGTGATGAAGCCAGCTCTCATCGCCTTGCTTGGACTTCTCGCCGCCTCATCGTCTGCCGCGCAAGCTCGCAATCCTTCTGCCGATCCGGCAAAGCCGGCCGTGTGTAGCGTGTTGGGCCTCGTTGTGAAGCTGGAGGGAAGCGCACCGCTCCCGTCCTCTACCGTGCGCTTGCAAAGCGTTGACGACCACACGCGAACGTTTTCCGGCGTAACCGATCTTGGCGGGCGCTTCGAAGTGAAAGGCATCGAGCCCGGCCGCTATCGCTTGCGCGTGATCCGCAACGGCTACGTCACCCAGGAATATGGGCAGAGAACTCCGAATGATCCTGGCGCTATCCTCGCTCTCAGCCCCGGACAGGATTTGAAGGACTTGTTGTTCCGGCTGCTCCCTTCGGCGGTGATTAGCGGGCGCGTCCAGAATGAAAACGGCGATCCTTTGCCGTGGGTGCGGGTCAGCGCGCTGCGCGTGACGTATACGAGGGGAAAGCGAACGCTTTCGAGCGAAGTAACGGTGGTCACCAATGATCTCGGCGAGTACCGCCTGTTTGGGCTGCGCCCGGGCCGCTATTTCGTCAGCGCGATCTACAAGCCCGGGCAACGCCTGGAACCTGGCGAAGACGACGAGGACGCTGCGGACGCGGGCAAATCAGGGTATGTGCCAACGTACTACCCCAACAGCACCGATACAGCCAAGGGCGTGGCCATCACGATAAAAACGGGTGAAGAGGTTTCGTCCACCGATTTTCTGCTGGAACCCACTACGGTGTACAGCATTCGCGGCCACGTTAATAACTCCAATAGCTTCGCAGCACGGCGAGGCGGTGCGAATGTAATCCTCGCACTCGAACCGCGATCAGCCGGGTTGGGCTGGAGTGTTCCTCCACGGCAGTCGCTGGTCGATAAACCAGATGGCGCGTTTGAGATTCAAAACGTTTTGCCGGGCTCTTACACCCTCACGGCATTCTGGTTTGACGATGGGGGACGAAGATATCAGGCGCGCCAGTCCGTCGACATCACGAACATCGACGCCGAGGGCCTGCAGCTCAACCTCCTGCCAGGAATGGATATTCGCGGCGTGATCAATTGGGACCCGAGACCAGGGCTCGATAAAGATCCATTGACAGTAGCTGTGAGACCCGTCGGCACCGTTTTTATTTATGGTGCGCAGGCGCGTGTCGCTACGAACGGAGTGTTTTCCCTTCGCGATATCTCCGAAGGCCTCTACCGCTTAACGACCTTTGGCCAGACCCAAGATTGCTACTTGAAATCCATCCGTTACGCCGGAATGGAAGTCTCCGACGACGAGTTCAACGTGATTCGCGGAACGCAGGCCACTCTTGAAGTGATCATCAGTTCGCGGGGAGCGCACATTCAGGGAATGGTCACGGATGCCGACGGCTTGCCCGCCGTTGGAGTTTGGGTGGCCCTTGTGCCGGATGACGCTCACCTGAGCGAGTTTCATCTCTTCAAGCAACGAACTACCGACCAATACGGCCGTTTCGATATCCGGGGCATCGCGCCTGGCGATTACAAACTCTTCAGTTGGGAACAGGTGGAACCGAACGCATGGGAAGATCCGGATTTTCTGAAGCAGTTCGAAGCGAAAGGCCAGAGCGTCAGTTTGCAAGAGGGCGACGGCAAGGCGATGGATCTCGTTGCGATTCGCTCAGCAAGTCAGGAGTAAGCGAAGCAGTAACTGAAATTTAAAAGGAATTACAGCGGTTGGCGCGAGGAGCGCACGAAGTCGCGCAGCACGGTGACATTCGGACCATACGCACC
>DATEWL010000421.1:0-5659 GCA_035258025.1 Candidatus Acidiferrum sp.
CCAAGGATGACGTTGCCATCTCCTTCCTTCCACTCGCCCACGTCTACGGCCGCACGCTCGACTACGCTCATCTTTTCCACGGCGTCACGATTGCTTACGTCGAGGCCGTCGAGCATGTCGCGCAAGCCCTCCTCGAAATTCGACCAACGCTTCTTGCCGCCGTGCCGCGCGTTTTCGAGAAAATCTATACACGCGTCATGGAGCAGGGCAGCAAGCAGACTGGCTATAAACGAAAGATCTTTGACTGGGCAATGGAAATTGCAAGTCGTTCGGCTTTATGGCGTTCCGGGGAAAAGAACACCGGTTCGCAGGTAAAGCTCGCCTGGGGTCTGGCCGATAAGCTCGTTTATTCGAAGATTCGCGAAGGGACCGGCGGAAAGCTGCGCCTCGTTTTTTCCGGCGGTGCGCCGCTTGCCAAAGAGCTTGCCGAGTTTTTCTGGGCGGTAGGCGTTCCGATTTACCAGGGCTACGGCCTGACGGAAACGGCCCCAGTTCTCACATCCAACTATCCGCAAAACAGGATGGGCAGCTCAGGCAAGCCGATTCCCAATGTCGAGCTGCGCATCGCGGAAGACGGCGAAATCCTCGCCAAAGGCCCCTGCGTCATGCAGGGCTATTACAAAAGCTCAGAAGCCACGCGCGAAGTGCTGAGCGCCGACGGCTGGTTCAGCACCGGCGACATCGGCTATCTCGATAAAGACAACTATCTATTCATTACTGACCGCAAAAAAGACCTCATCAAAACAGCAGCCGGCAAATTCGTCGCGCCTCAACCTATCGAAAACGCGCTGAAGACCAGCCCATTCATCCTGAATGCCATGGTTGTCGGCGACAAACGAAAATTTATTTCAGCGCTGATCGTTCCGAATCCCGTTACGGTCGCCGCGAAAGTCGCGGAGCAGGGCATTAAGTTTTCTTCGAACAAGGAAATGGTTGCGCATCCCTGGGTGCGCCAACTCATCGAAGCCGAAGTGAAGCGCCTGACCGCGAATCTCGCGCAATATGAATCCATCAAACGCTTCGCACTTCTGCCGGAGGACTTCACGTTCGACAATGGCGGCCTCACGTTTACACTGAAGCTCCGCCGCCGCGTGGTAGAACAGCAACTTCACGACGTGATCGAGCAGCTCTACGCCGACGTCTCCGAACCCCGCCCCATTCTGCAAAACTAATCCCGCCCCCGTCGACCGCTACGCCATTATGGAGTGCGGCAGTCCTGCTGCCGCTTTTCCCGGAGACCCGCACGACTGCATATTTCGCGAAGCTCAATAGTTTAGGTACACTCCGAATTCTAAAAGGCATAGTACTTGACAACCCTGAGCGATCGGCAATTTCCAGAAATTTGCCCCCGCCGTTCCCGTCTTTGCCGCTTTCTCTCTTGACAAAGAGTACGAATCAGCGCACTATGACCATTGGGTAATACTGTGGCTCTTACCCGAGAGCGCCAATCTCCAGATTGGCGTTTTTTGTTTTCTGGGGCACTTTTCTACCTGACTCCTTTATCAGCAACACTTACGAAATGCCGGTTCTGCAGAAATGCTAATCCGCACCTATAAGGCCTCCCGCAAGTGTTGATTCTAAAAGGGTTACTTTGTATCTAAGTCTTTTAGATTCACTGTTTACAAGAAACCGGGGGAGGGGGCTAGTTATGGTTAACCACAAATGGCCTCCTGGGTCGCAGCGTGCATCACCCTAATTTGCGGGGTGTCTTCAGGCCGGCTGATTCTCGCCCGGCGTTTCCAAGGTTTTTGTAGTTTATTGATTTTCTCTTCAGGGAACTGTCGGACCTGCGAGTCGAGCGTCTTTACGATTTGTCGCCAGGCCCACAGAGGTCTAAAATCCCAGTGGGGATACCAATGTCAGATGAACTAATCATAGCTGGCCGCGCCTTCAAATCCCGCTTGATTGTGGGCACTGGCAAGTACCGGAGCTTTCCCGAGATGGCTCGCGCCCACACTGCGTCGGGCGCCGACATGGTGACGGTCGCCGTCCGCCGCGTAAATCTCACCGACCGTTCCAAGGAATCGCTCCTCGATTACATCGACCGAGAAAAAATCTTCATCCTGCCCAACACCGCCGCCTGTTACACCGCCGACGAAGCCATTCGCACCGCCCGGCTCGCCCGCGAAGTCGGCCTCTCCAACTGGGTCAAGCTCGAAGTCATCGGCGACCAGCAAACTCTTTTCCCCGATACAGAGCAGCTCATCGAAGCCACGCGCGTCCTCGTGAAAGAAGGCTTCGTAGTTCTCCCCTATACGAACGACGACCTGATCGCCGCCCGCAAACTCATCGACGCAGGTGCCGCCGCGGTTATGCCGCTAGCCGCGCCCATCGGTTCCGGACTCGGCATTCAAAACCCCGCCAACCTGCGCATCCTTCGCGAACGCATCACCGAAGTCCCCATGATTGTCGATGCAGGCGTGGGCACCGCCTCCGATGCCGCCGTAGCGATGGAATTAGGCGCCGATGGCGTCTTGATGAACACAGCCATCGCCGAAGCTGCCGACGCTGTCCTGATGGCTGAAGCGATGCGCGAAGCCGTCTCCGCCGGCCGCAAAGCGTGGCTCGCCGGCCGCATGCCGAAGCGTCTTTACGCTTCCGCTTCCAGTCCGCTCAGCGGCGTAGTCCGCTGATTTAGAATTTAGTCGGATCGTGGAAGCAGCTATGCCTGCGCTGCTTTTCTTGCCTGTTCGGCATCGTAGCTTTCGCCGTAAATCGAAGGCACTTTTGCTCCCATACATCGCAAGTATGAGCTCAGTTGCCCACGATGATGAATGGTGTGGTGCGCTCCAAACATCAAAAATGTTACGGCTGGCCGTTGAAACATCCCGCGAAAATCCACGATCTTCATCAACTGTTCGCTCGTCAATTTCGACAACGCGTCCAGTCTCTCGGTGTAGGCTCGCTCATACCAGGCTGCGATTTCGGACGGTGTTTTCAGTTCCGCGGGAAGGAGGGCGCCTGTTTCAAACTTTCCATTGATCACGGCATCTGCAAATCGCACGTCCGCCGCCGCGATGTGCCTCACCAGTTCCATCGCGGTCTTGGATACCGGATCCGGCCTGTAATCCGCCTTATCCGCAGGCACCGCTTCAATTATTTTCTTCGTGACTTGGCTTTCATTTTTCAACGCCGGAAGGTAAAGACCGTGCAGCAAAAATGTCGCATTATCCGCAGTCATCTCTTTCATTGTCTGTTCCTCTCTCGTTCCTGACAGGTTTGGCCCGCTTCGACCTTCCCTTGCATGCACTATCCCACAACGCGTTTCATCGCGCACCCCAAAGCCGTTCTAGTATCCCTCTCGTATAGTGCAGCTGACCATAACTGTTCGTACGGTCAGGATATCAGCAGCGCACAGCGTCGCTGTTCCATCCATTGATGACGGACACTCCCTCTTCATAATTGTTCCTAGACAAACGGAGGACGGTCGACTTCCATGCATCTCACTTTTGCCAAGAGAGTCAGCGAATGCCCGGCCTGCGAAAGTTCGTCGGTGCGCAGGTCGACGAGAAGAGGATTTGTCGAGCGAGTCTGGTTCCGCTTTGCCTTCGTTTGGCCCTATCGTTGTGACGATTGCGACTCTCGGTTCTGGGGTTTCCGCCGTTCTTATCAGGCCACCGACGGTACATTTGTCTCAGGATTGTCTGGCTTTATGCACCAACTCGGCCTTCGCAATCTCCTGAAACCAGCGCTTCAACCAGTCCCAGTCCGGTCAGAAGAATCGCACGCTCATTCATACCGCAGCGTCTGAATCGGGTCCACCTTCGTCGCGCGCCTCGCCGGTATGTAACACGCTGCAAGTGCGACTGCGAAAAGCACGGCGGTCACGCTCGCAAATGTCGCCGGGTCCGTCGGAGGCACCGCAAACAGCAGGCTCGCCATCAGCCGTGTAAGAAAAACCGCCAGGAGCAGCCCGAACGCAACTCCTATCGCGATCATCCCCGCGCCTTGTTTCATGACCAGTCCCAGCACATCGCCCGTTTGCGCACCCAGCACCATGCGCAATCCAAATTCTTTCGTGCGCCGCGCCACCGAGTACGAGACCACTCCATAAATGCCAACAGTCGCGATCGCCAGAGCGACGCCCGAGAAAAGTGTCAAGAGAAGCGTGAGAAATCTCGGCCGCGCCTGCGCCCGCGAAAGCACATCTTCCATGAGCCGCACGTCGGCAAGTGGCAGCGACGGATCGATATCATTCATCTGTTGCCGGACTTCTCCCGCCAAAGATCGCGGGTCGCCTCCCTGCGCTCGCATGACCACGAACATATCCGAATTGCCCTCGCCAGCAGGCTGTCGGTAAGGCAAATACAACTCGGTTCCCGCCGGCCGGTCGAGCCCTGCGTTCTTCACATCGTCCACGATTCCGATCACCGGGCACCATTCTTTGGTTCCGCCCGGGCGAATGCGCCGCCCTATGGGGTTTTGGTTCGGCCAAAAAGTAGCCGCCATCGCTTTGTTGATTATGACGACCTGTGGCGCATCTTTTCCGTCGCGGTCGTCAAACAGACGGCCATCCATCAGCCGGATTCCCATCGTTGCAAAGTAGTCTTTGCTCACCGCCTGATAAAAATCCACATTTTGGATCGGCCCATCCTTCGTCATAACGAAGCCTTCAATCTCCGTGTCGTTCATATTCGGCCGCCGCATCGGCGCCAACCCGGAGACCAATGCACCCGATTGCACTCCCGGCAGACTTGTCAGTCGTCCATCCAACCGAGTCCAAAAATCCGTGATTTTTGCGTTGTCGGTATACGTTCCGCTCGGCAGCGACACGCGCATCGTGATTACGTTGTCGGGGCGAAGGCCGGTGTGCACCTCTTGCAGCTTCCAAAAGGCCCGCAGCATCAACCCGCAGCCGATCAGCAGCACCAACGCCATTGCCAGCTCGCCCGAGACCAGTGCGCGGCGGAATAGCTGCGCGCCCGCTGCGGCCGTCGTGCTCCCCGCCGTGTCCTTCAAAGACTCGGAAATTCCGCTCACGATCAGTGGCGCAAGCGGCGCCAAGCCAAAAAACACCCCGGTCACCAGGCTCATCACCAGCGTAAATGCGAGCACTCGCCAGTCCATCGCGATTTCATCGGCGCGCGGGATTCCTCCCGCATTCGTGAGCTGAACCAGCCGCACTCCGCCAAATGCCAGCGCCACACCCAGCAGGCCTCCGCAGAACGCCAATAAAATTCCTTCGGTCACAAATTGCCGCGCCAGTCGAGCTAGGCTCGCCCCCAGCGCGCCACGAATGGCAATCTCTCTGCGTCGGGCTTCAGCCCGGGCTAACAATAAATTAGCCACGTTCACGCTGGCGATCAGCAGAACAAAGGCCACCGCTCCCAGCAGCACAAGCAAAGCCGGCCGCACACTCGAAACGACTTCCGCCTGCAACGGAAAGCTCACGATGGTGTGATTGTTCGGGTCAAAGCTGTGCGTCTTCGGGGCCTTGTGTTCCCCATAAGATTGCACTAAGGCCGCCAGTTCGCCTTGTGCCTGCGCTGTGGATATGCCGGGCTTTACGCGGCCCAGGAGATAGTAGTTGTGCGAACCACGCCCGCCCGGTTTTGCTGGATCAAGTTGCAACGCTGTCCAGACTTGCGGTGGATCCTGCTCCCCCGGCGGAAATTGAAAACCCTTTGGCATGACGCCTATGATCGTGCACTTCAGCCCG
>DATEWL010000422.1:0-3089 GCA_035258025.1 Candidatus Acidiferrum sp.
AGGGCGTTTTGCCTTTGCCAAGGATAACTTCTGCAAACCCCTGGCGAAGCGCGCGGTGGTGATCGACCTTCGCAAAACCCAAATCCTCGAACGGCAAATGCTTCAGGCGTTCAGCGGCTTTCTCGGGAGAAAAAGCGCCAAGCTTGACCAATTCCAGAATTTTCAGCAATTCCTGCTCGTTCATATTGTTTGACCGCTGCAAATTCTATCATTGCGCGGGCGTGCCGCCCCAACTTGACTTGCCCCAAGCCGGCTGCGAGACTGATTCTATCCGCAAGAAACCATGCCTGACATGCAAAAACAAGTCGTAACCGTAGGTGTGACCGGGGCAAGCGGCGCCGTTCTCGCGCAGAAAGCCCTCGATTTGCTGGAAAAGGATCCCAGTGTAGTGCGCATCCACCTCGTGGTAACTGAAGCAGGCCAGCGGCTCTTCTCCGAAGAACTGGGAATCACATCGGGTGATTTGAAGCAACTTCCCAGCCGGCTGCTGAACCGAGCCGCGCCAAAAATCGAAGTTCTACCGAACAAGGACATTGGTGCTGCGATCGCCTCTGGCAGCTACGCGGTGGATTCGATGATAGTCATTCCGTGCTCCATGGGCACGCTCGCTGCGATTGCCAGCGGCGTGAGTGACGACCTCGTTTCCCGTGCGGCGGACGTCATGCTCAAAGAGAATCGCAAACTTGTTCTTTGCGTCCGCGACACGCCCTTCAATCGTATCCATCTGGAAAACATGTTGCGCGTACAGCAAGCCGGCGCGGTGATCATGCCTACGATCCCGGCGTTCTATCATCAGCCGCAAACGATCGACGATCTGGTCGCGCAATATGTCTGTCGGGTGCTCGCGCAAATAAATCTTCCACAAGAAAATATGTATCGTTGGACGGGCCAGACGAGCGTGAAAAAGGCGGAGGCGTAATTTCGCAATGGCTGGCCGCATCCGCACCGTGCTGGAGATGATCAAGTTCGAGCACTCCGTGTTTGCGCTTCCGTTTGCGCTGACGGGGGCTCTTTTGGCCGCGCGCGCGACGCATCAACCCCCGAATGGTTGGCCGACGTTGCGGCAGTTCGTGTGGATCGTCGTCGCCATGGTCGCGGCGCGTTCCGCCGCGATGACCATGAACCGCATCGCCGATCTTCGCTTCGACAAAGAAAATCCTCGAACTAATCAGCGTGCGCTCGCAACTGGCGCTCTTTCACTTTCGTTTGCGTGGTTTTTTACGCTTGCAGCAGTGGCTTTATTTTTCGTTGCGGCTTGGCAGCTCAATTCTCTCGCACTCGAACTCGCACCTCTCGCCATCGCAGTACTCTTTTTCTATTCGTTTACCAAGCGGTTCACGAATTGGTCGCACATTTTTCTTGGCTTCGCTCTCGGCATTTCACCCGCCGCCGCTTGGATCGCAATTACTGGGAGCCTCAACGTTCGCATGCTCATTCTTTGCGCTGCGGTCACTCTCTGGGTCGGCGGATTTGATGTGCTCTACGCCTGCCAGGACGTCGACTACGACCGCCGCGCCGGCCTCTTTTCTGTTCCGAAGCGGTTCGGTATTGCTAACGCCCTGCTCATCGGTCGCCTCATGCACATCGGCGTCGTTGCGCTTCTTTCGTGGCTCGCCTACAGCTTTATCCTTCCCTGGCCCGCGTGGGCAGGCATTGCGGTGGTCGCGGCGCTGCTCGCCTACGAACACTCTCTTGTGAAACCTGGCGATCTCAGCAAGCTGGACGCTGCGTTTTTCGCCGTGAACGGTTATATTAGTTTATTGTTCCTGTTGTTCTGGGGCGCAGCCGCGGCGGTTTGGCGCGTTTGAAGATTTCAGCGGATTCAAAATGAGCGAACTGACAATCACGGATCAGCGGTTGAGGTCCATCGCGGAAAAAGTCCTAGCGGGCGAGCGCCTAACGATGAACGATGGCATCGCGCTGTATCGATCGCCCGATCTGCTCGCTGTAGGTTGGCTCGCGAACCACGTTCGCGAAAAGCGTCACGGCAACATTACGTATTACAACGTCAACCGGCATATCAATCCGACGAACGTCTGCGTTGCGCATTGCAGACTCTGCGCGTTCGGCCGCGATCCCAGCGCGCCCGGCGCGTACACGTTTGCGCTCGAAGAAATCTACCAACGCGCGGAACAGGGCGTTCGCGAAGGCGCCACGGAGTTTCACATCGTCGGCGGCCTGCATCCGGATTTGAGCTTCGATCATTACCTGGAGATGGTTCGCGGCCTCAAACAACGCTGCCCCTCCGTGCATATCAAAGCCTTCACAATGGTGGAAGTTCATTACTTCTCGCGTATTGCCAAGCTTTCCATTGAGGAAGTCTTGCAAAAAATGAAGGCGGCGGGAGTCGATTCCTGCCCCGGCGGAGGCGCGGAAATATTTCATCCGCGCGTGCGAAAAATCATCTGCGACCACAAAACCAGCGGCCAGATGTGGCTGAGTACCGCGAAGAAAACGCATGAAGCGGGCCTTCGCTCCAACGCTACAATGCTTTACGGCCACGTCGAAACCGAAGAGGAACGCGTCGACCACCTCGTCAAACTGCGCGAGCTGCAAGATGAAACGCACGGCTTTGTCGCCTTCATACCGCTCGCGTTTCATCCAGAAAACACCGCGCTTTCGCACATTCCGAAGCCCACGGGCTACGCTGACCTTCGCAATATCGCGGTCGCCAGACTGCTTCTCGATAATTTCGATCACATCAAGGCTTACTGGATCATGCTTTCGCCGAGCATCGCGCAAATCGCGCTGCGCTTTGGCGCCAACGACCTGGATGGCACGGTTATCGAGGAAAAGATTTACCACGATGCTGGCGCCAAGACATCGGAGTTCACGCCGCGCGCCGAACTCGAGCGCCTCATCCGCGCCGCCGGCCGCGTGCCGGTCGAACGCGACACGCTCTATCGCCCGATTGACCGTTCCAAGATGCCGCCGCTTCCGCCAACTCCGCGGCCCGACCTCGTCTCTCTAACCTTGAACGTTTAGGACCCTTGGCACGCCCTCAGCGTCGCGGTGTAGCTTTCACCATTTCAACTTCAAGACTTTTGCCGGATTTGCTTCGTCGATCTTCGGCTTTGTATCTTAGATCG
>DATEWL010000423.1:0-7536 GCA_035258025.1 Candidatus Acidiferrum sp.
AGCCGACCGCGCCGTCTCTATGCTCGCAGAACAAACGAAAAGCGAGCGCGTCGATGACTGGCAATGGAAGGACCTGAACTCGTTGGACATGCTGCATCCGATTGGACGCGAAGGTTTCTTGAAGTATCTGCTCAGCATCACAGGAAAGCCACAGTCCGGAACCGGCTACAGCGTCCTCGCCGCGACAAAACGCCATGGCCCTTCGATGCGTTTCATCGCCAATCTCGCTAACTGGGACGACTCCATCCTCTTGATTCCGGCCGGCGAATCCGGCCAAGTAGGAAGTGGCCATTACACGGATCAGTTTTCCTATTGGTACGAAGGCAAACCAATCGTTGCTCCGTACAGCGATGCAGCGGAAGCAAAAGCGCGAAAACACACGCTCACGTTGAAGCCACCATCGTGATTCGAAGCGATTCCATTCCACTATGCCTGAACTGCCGGAAGTAGAAGCCGTCGCGAGAACGCTGCGCCCGTTGGTCGAGCGCCGAAGGATTCGTTGCGTTCACATCCTGCACGCCATCGCAACAAAACCGCAAAACCCCTCGCACCTTGCACGAACTGCCGAAGGTCAGCGAATCCAGTCCGTCAAAAGAAAAGGCAAATATCTCTGGCTGCAGCTAGAACGCGGCATTGTCACGCTTCACTTCAAACTCGATGGCCAGCTGATTTGGTTCCCCAGCGCCAAGAAAATGTTCGACGTTGCCAACCTACAGGAATCAGGCGTTCACGTGGATGTAGCCCTCGAACTGGACAAGGGCGTTCTCGGCTTCGCAGACGCGCGTCATTTTGGGCGCGTCTACGCTTATGAATCCGAAGAGGCATGCTCCGCTATCGCCCAATTGGGTGTCGATGCAATATCCCCGGATTTCACCGTCTCCAATTTCGCGGAATTACTGGCGAGCTCGCGACGCCCGCTAAAGGAATTCCTTCTCGATCAAACCCGCGTCGCAGGCATCGGCAACATTTATTCCTGCGAATCATTGTGGTACGCGAAGTTGGACCCGCGCCGCCGTGCAAATTCGCTGAAACCCGTGGAAGCCCGGCGCCTCCACAAAGCGATTGTTTCCGTTCTTGCGCGTGCCTTAGAATGCTGTCTGCATCCGCCGCCCGATTTTCGCGACCCGGAATGGTGGTTTCAAGGCCTGGAAAAGATTCTTCGCGTCTACGACCGCGAAGAAAAGCCGTGCCGCCGCTGCGGACGTCCAATAAAGCGCATCGCGCAGGCAGGCCGGTCAACTTACTTTTGTGCGCACTGCCAAAAATAGATCGCAAGGACAAAGGCCGACAGCGTGAATTCACCCGCCCCCAAAAAGCCCGAACCGCCAAAGAAGCCTGATTTTGAGCGCTCCCTCGCTCGCCTCGAAGAGGTCGTCCGCCGCCTTGAAAGCCCGCAACTCTCGCTCGACGATGCCATGAAGCTCTTCGAAGAAGGCGTCGCCTTATCCCGCGAATGCCAAAAACAATTGGAAGAAGCCGAAGGCCGCGTCGAAATTCTCCTGAAAAAAGCCGATGGCAAGCTAGCCGCCGAGCCGTTCGATCCCGAAGGCGAGGGCGAGTCGTGACCTTACCCTCCCCAGCATCTCGCTTGATCATCCCCTGACAATGAATCCCCCGCTATTTTTTGAAGAAGACCGCGTGGAGGTCGATGCCTCCCTCGACCGTCTCATGCCCGCCGAGGCGGCCCAACCGCCGTCCATTCACCAGGCCATGCGCTACAGCGTCTTCGCCGGCGGAAAGCGCATTCGCCCGATACTCTGCCTCGAAACCGCCCGCATCTTCGATTCGAACCTCGCTCCAGCGCATTATCCCGCCTGCGCCATCGAGTTCATCCACACCTACTCGCTCATCCACGACGATCTACCTGCGCTCGACAATGACGATCTCCGCCGGGGCAAGCCGACCTCCCATAAGAAATTTGGCGAGGCCGCCGCCATCCTTGCCGGCGATGCGCTGCTCACACTTGCGTTCGAGACCATTGCCGCCACCCCCGTCGACGCCAGCCGCCGCGTTGCTATGGTGACCGAAATTGCCAGCGCCGCAGGCACGATCAACGGCATGGTTGGCGGACAAGTCGCCGACCTCGAAGCCGAAGGCAAGCGCATCGACCAGGAAATGCTCGAATACATCCATCGTTCAAAAACAGCCGCCCTTATTCGTGCTTCGATCACTTCGGGCGCAATGTGCGCCGGGGCGTCAGCCGAAGATGTTGCCAGACTGCGCAGCTTTGGTGAAATTCTTGGCCTCCTCTTTCAAGTCACTGACGACATTCTCGATGTCGAAGAAACCTCCGCCGCCCTGGGAAAGACCGCCGGCAAAGACGCAGCACAACAAAAGGCAACCTATCCAGCCGTCCACGGTCTCGAACGCTCCCATCAAATCGCCAACGAGCTAGCCGCGAAAGCTGCCAGTGAACTAACGCCGTATCGCGACCGCGCCTCACGCCTCCGAGAAATCGCAGAATATCTCGTCCACCGCCGCGCCTGACGCAGTCCACGCGCCATGAAGCCCAAAACCGGACGGAAACGCCTTGACCTTCTTCTAGTCGAGCGCGGCCTTGCCGAGTCCCAACAAAAAGCGCAAGCCATGATCCTTGCCGGCGAGGTCCGCGTGAACAACATCTCCGTCCAGAAGGCCGGAATGCCTGTCGCAACCGATACCCACCTCGAGGTGAAAAGCCGCCAGCCAAAATATGCCAGCCGCGCAGGCTTAAAGCTCGAAGGCGCGCTAGAAGATTTCTCGATTAATCCAGCAGGACTGGTTTGTCTCGACGCGGGCGCCTCCACCGGAGGCTTCACGGATTGTCTGCTGCAACGGGGAGCAGTGCGTGTGTATGCCGTCGATGTAAACATCGCCCAACTCGCCTGGAAGCTCCAGCAAGATCCGCGCGTCACCGCAATCGAACGCAACGCGCGCGAATTGAAAGCCACCGACATCCCCGAGCAGGTCGATCTCGTCGTCGCCGATGTTTCTTTCATTTCCGTTTGCAAGATACTTTCCCCCGCTTTCGCCTGCTCGAAACGCGGCGCCGATTTTCTCATTCTTATTAAACCGCAGTTCGAACTCCGCCGCGAAGACGTTGCCACCGGCGGAATTGTCAAAGACGTTCGCCTTCACGAAAAAGCCATCGCCAGCGTCCGAAAATGCGCCGAAGCAGTCGGACTCACATGCCTGAACGTGTGCCCCAGCTGTTTGACCGGCGCCGAGGGTAACCAAGAATATTTTCTCCACGCCCGCAAAGGAGTCCTGAAGTAGAATCCCAGACACTCATGCAGCCAGCAACCATCTTCAAAACCATAGGCGTAATCTCGCGTCCGCGCCGAGCCAATCTTTCCGCCGTGGTCCCGCAACTCCTTCAATGGCTGGAGACCCGCGGCCTGCGCGTTCTCTACGACGAGGAAACCGCTTCCGCTCTCCCTAATCCATCCAGGGCCTTCGCGCGCGAGGAGCTTGCCGACCAAGCCGAAATCCTCATCGTGCTCGGCGGTGACGGCACGCTGCTGGCAGCCGCCCGCGTAGCCGCCTCACGTTGCATTCCCGTTCTTCCCATCAACATGGGCAGCCTCGGCTTCTTGACGAGTTTCACCGTTGAAGAACTCTACCCAGCACTTGAGGAAACCCTCGCTGGAAGATCCTCGATGAGCCAGCGCGTCATGTTGCAAGTCGAGCTCGTGCGCGAAGGTACGGTCCTGGATCGCCAGCACGTCCTGAACGACGCCGTCGTCAACAAAAGCGCCCTGGCCCGTATGATTGAACTCGAACTCTCCATCGACGGCGATTTTGTCTGTCGCTACCGCGCCGACGGTCTTGTCCTGGCCACCCCGACCGGTTCAACCGCCTATTCCCTTTCCGCAGGCGGCCCCATCGTTCATCCGGCGGTAGAAGCCTTCGTTATTACACCAATTTGCCCTCATACACTCACCGATCGTCCGGTCGTCGTGCGCGATTCCTCCCACATCGAAGTCAAGCTGATCGGAAACTCCGAGTCTGTCTTCCTGACCTTGGACGGCCAAAAAGGGATCCCCATGCAATCCGAAGACTGCATCCGCATCATGCGTTCTCCGGAGTGCCTCAAACTGATCCAGCCTCCGAAGAAATCCTATTTCGAAATCCTGCGCAACAAACTGAAATGGGGCGAGGTGTAGGTCGCGGATTTACACTTCTTCGGTGACCGCATTAATCAGGCGATGAGTTGCTTCGCCGCTGCGTAGCCGTCCTCCATCGGCGTCGCTGCTGGGGGAGTGTTGTGTGTGGCCTACTGATACTCCTTGTGGATAATGCCTAGGCTTTCTTGTTCGCCGCGGCTTTCCGTGTCTTATCAATTGAGGCTGCCGCTTTGATTCTCGCGAGATGGATAATCGAAAACCCCGACGAACTCGTAGCGCAGTCGCGGGCAGGTTTTGCCTTGCAGAACGGACAGACTAGGCTTTTCGGGCTAGTTGCCAGCACTTTCGGTAGAAGCCTTGATTTTGCCACGACCGCAGCATGGCACACGCATGGGCAGATAGATAGGGCTTGTCCTTTTCAAGCGGCTATTCTCGAATTGCCGAGAATGGTTCAGAGTTGTTCTACACGAGGCGCACCGAGGCACCACAAGATTCAGGCTGTCTCGTTGTTCGCTTCGAGAGCCTTGACTTGAACTGACTTGCGCCATAGCATCCTAGATGTCTGATGCTTGCTGCTTAGGCATCGCTCTATGGGCCACCGCACGTGCATTTTCGTTTTGTTGGCTGTCTCGATGGCACTTCTGGTACCAGTCGTAGTGGCGCAGAAGCCCCCGGCTCCATCTCCTCCACACCCACCTTCCACACCTCCAAACAGTCCTGCGACTCCCCCTCTCCCGAATTCGCAGCCAAGTCAACCGAGTGAAGATCTTGTGATGTTTCTTGGGGGACGCGTTGCAACCAACGACGGCGCGCCTATTCCAATCGATGTGCTGGTTGAGCGCGTTTGCAACAACAAAGTGCGTCAAGAGGTATATGCATCTCCTCATGGCGATTTCAGCATGCAACTGGGATCGAGAGCCGATTCTTTTCCGGAAGGTAGCGCCGACCCGACTTCGCCGTATGGTGCGGATAGCAAGGATTCGGTCATGGGAATTTCGCGACGCGAGTTGACGAATTGTGAGCTACGTGTCTCGGCCTCGGGTTTTCACTCCCGTAACATCAGCCTTCTGGATGTCGACAACTTCGGCGCCAGAATTGACGTAGGCGTTATCGTAGTGCAGAGAGGGGCAAAGCCTGAAGGCATGACGGTGAGCGCCATCCCCTACAAAGCGCCGAAAGATGCCAGAAAAGCTTACGAGAGAGGCCTCCAGGCCGAAAGAAACGGCAAACTTGCCGATGCACATAAATATTTTGAAACTGCAGTGGAGATCTACCCCATTTTCACGAACGCCTGGTTTCAATTGGGCACGGTTTTGCAGAAAGAAAACCAGATAGACGCAGCTCGCAAAGCGTATACACAAGCCACGACACTCGATACCAAGTTCCTGCCGCCCTATCTATTTCTCGCGTCAATGGCTTACGAGGCAGAGAACTGGACAGAGGTTCTTAAACTTACTGCTCACATCTTGGATCTCAATCCGTTGGATCAGGCAGCCGCCACTGGATACATCTTGGACCTCGATCCGTTTAATTACGCCGAAGCCTATTTTTATAACGCGTTTGCAAATTACCGGCTCAACAAGATCGAAGCCGCTGAAAAAAGCGCGCTCAAAGCGGAACGCGTGGACCTGCGCACTCATTTTCCGCAGCTTCATCTCTTGCTAGCGGAAATCTTTGCCCGAAAAAACAACTACCCAGGTGCAATCGCGGAGATACAGACTTATTTGGCCCTGGTTCCGAATGCGAAAGACGCGGATCGGCGGCGGGAACAGTTGGCAAAATTGGAGAAGCTAAACGTCCCGTTGCCAAACAGTGAAAAACCCGATCACAATTGACTATCGGCATTGGCTGGGAACCTCATGCCATTGCGAAACGCGGCGCGTCTCATCCTTCGCCTTTCCCTGTTTCGTATGACTCGTTTTGCCCACGGTGAGACCGTGCCGCCTTGCGGCACGGTCTCAGTCCAAGGTTGTCTTTCGCAACCCGAACTGCTTACGGACGAGCTTCGTAGACGACGTTGAAAGGTGTTTCCGCAGCCCTGCGGAAACGGCTGAAGCCAGCCGCGGTGACTACCTCGCGAATGCGTTTTTCGCCTGACTGCGCACCCAAGCACAGCGCCACTTCCTGTGAACGCGAGCAAGGAGTGCACAACAATGTTGAAAAAGAGTAGTACACGCGGCCGACCGGATTCAGATTGTCTTTTAGCTCATCGTGAGCAAACGGTTCGACAATCATCCATGTGCCGTCCTTGCTAAGCGAATTGCGTACATGGGTTGCAGCGCCGACCGGATCGCCCATATCGTGCAAACAATCGAACACGGTGACCAAGTCGTAGTCTTTGCCTGGAAATGCCTTGGCCTTCGCGACCCCAAAGTTGACGCGAACCTCGAGTCCCTCTTTAGCGGCGATGGCGCGGGCGCCCTCGATGGACTTGTCGTGATAGTCAAAGCCAAAGAATTGAGATTTTGGGAAGGCCTTGGCCATCAACACTGTCGACGCACCCTTGCCGCACCCAACATCGGCGACGCGCGCACCGGCCTCGAGCTTAGCCTGCACGCCGTGCAGGGAAGGAATCCAAGAACTGACAAGGTTTGCTGCATAGCTTGGCCGGAAGAATTTCTCGCAGCCATGAAACACATCTTCGTCATGCTCACTCCAACCCATGCCTGCGCCGGACCGGAAGGCCTCCGTAATCCTGGGAACCGCGGCCAGAGAGCCGAGGGCCAACTGGAAGGCTCCAGGAAGGTAAGCAGGACTGTCTTCGTTCGCCAGCGTAAATGCCTGCTCTTCGCTCAGACTGAACTTGCGAGTCTGCTCGTTATAGGTGACGTAGCCGCCGGCAGCTTGTGAGCTCAGCCATTCGCGCACATAACGTTCATCGGTTCTGGTTTTAACGGCCAGTTCGGCTGAAGTCACCGGGCCTTCGGCGAGAGCTTTGTACAACCCCAGCTTTTCGCCAATCACCACCATGCCAGAATGGACCGCCGCGCCAAGATCCCCAACGAATTGCCCTACGAACACATTCAGTTTGTCCATATCGAGTGCCATTCTTATTCTCCTTTGTCTGTGAGCCCGATCTCTGTGACTATTTGCTCAGTGATGGTTTATTGAGGGCTTCTCGCGATGCCTCTCGCTTCGGTTATGCCAAGGAAGCGATCAGAGCTGGTTAGCGTGCTGACCTGAGGTGCGTGAGTGCCAACTACTTACTCTTGCTTGGGTCGTCGTCAGGATTGACGTAGTTGATTTGAAGCGGTGATTGTCCGTGGACCTGCACAATGGTTTCTCCAGAGGCCATGGCGTAGTGATGCATGTCGGGGTCCAGGAAGGCAAAGCTCCCAGCAACGAAAACGTTCATCTTGCTGGGGTCAAACTTATCGCCCATGCCGACTTTGAACGTCCCGGAAATGATCGTGACGTTTTCCCGGTTCGG
>DATEWL010000424.1:0-4269 GCA_035258025.1 Candidatus Acidiferrum sp.
TGCGAACGTGGCGGCTCGCGGAGAGAGAAATCTCTCTTCGATTTCAGCGGTTCGGCGACTCTCATGACCTTCACCGACTCCAAACAACGCTTCTCCAACCGCGTAACCGACTATGTCCGCTATCGTCCCGGCTATCCCTCGGCCGTTCGCGACGTCCTTCGCGCCGAATGCGGCCTCAAATCCGGCCACGCCATCGCCGACATCGGCTCCGGCACCGGCTTCCTCAGCGAACTTTTCCTGAAAAACGGCAATCGCGTCTTCGGCGTCGAGCCCAACGAGGCAATGCGCCTCGCGGGCGAAGAATATCTCGCCTCCTATGACGGCTTCGTAAGTCTGAACGGCTCCGCAGAGGCCACCACGCTCGACGATGCCAGCGTAAACTTCGTCACCGCTGGGCAAGCCTTTCACTGGTTCGATCAAAACGCGGCACGCGGCGAATTCAGTCGCATCCTCAAGCCAGAAGGTTGGGTAGTCGTTATTTGGAACGAGCGGCTCACGGACGCAAGCCCCTTTGTCCGCGAGTATGAAGACTTGCTTCGAAAATTCGGCACGGACTATGCCAGCGTGAAAGAAAGCTATCCAAACGAGCAGCACATGCGCGATTTTTTTGGCGTTGGCGCTTACTCCTCGCACACGCTGCAGAACTTCCAGGAATTTGATTTCGATGGAGTCGCCGGCCGGCTGCGTAGCAGTTCGTTTGTCCCGACACAAGATCATCCGAATTTCACGCCCATGATGGCCGAACTGCAAAGAATTTTTGACGCCCACAACCAGGATGGCCAAGTACGCCTCGAGTACACCACACACATCTACTTTGGCCGGTTGAATTCTCCCGTGGTGACCAAGAACTGGAATCTCGCATGAAGGTCATCTACAACTGGCTGAAAGAATTCGTCGAGGTGACCGCCCCGCCGAACGACGTAGCCTCGCGCCTGGCTCTTTCCGGCACCAACATCGGCAGCGTAGAAAACGGCCCGCACGGCGCGGTCATCGACGCCGAAGTCGGTTCAAACCGCCCCGATTGCCTGGGTCTTTACGGAATCGCCCGCGAACTCAGCTCAGTCTACAAGCTCCCGCTGAAGCCCGTCAGCCCAAAGCCTGCCGAAAGCGCAACAAAAGTATCTGACGCCTTAAAAGTTGAGATCCAATCCCCCGAACTTTGCGGTCGCTTCACCGCTCGCGTCATTCGCGGCGCAAAAATCCAGCCATCGCCGAAATGGCTGAAAGACCGCCTCGAAGCAAGCGGCGTCGCCAGCATCAGCAACGTCGTCGACATCTCCAACTACGTCATGATCGAGCTCGGCCACCCGCTTCACACTTACGACTACGACAAAGTCCGCGATCACCGCATCGGCGTCCGCCGCGCAAAGTCTGGAGAAAAAATCCGTACTCTTGACGGCCTTGAGCGCACCCTCGATTCCTCGATGTCGGTCGTCTACGACGGCGACGGCTCCCGCGCCGTCGGCATCGGCGGCATCATGGGCGGAGCCGACACCGAAATTTCTTTCTCCACGAAAAACATCCTCATCGAATGCGCCTGGTTCGAACCGATCGCTGTTCGCAAAGCCGCGCGTGCTCTGAAACTCCACACCGAAGCCTCCACGCGTTTCGGCCGCGGCGCCGATCCCGAAACGGCCGAATTTGCCTCGCGGCGTGCCGCCGAACTCATTCTGCAACTCGCCGGTGGCGAGCTGCTGGCGGGCGTCGTCGATGTCTACCCAGGCAAACGCGCTCCGAAAAAAATTCAACTAACGCGCACGGAACTTCTTCGGGTGATGGGCGGGGACGTTCCTGACAAGGAAATCGAAGCAATCCTTAGCGCGTTGGGCTTCGCTCCCGTTCGAGTCGGCGAAAATCGCGGTGCCGAAGGCTCGCTGCTCGCCGCGTGGGAATGCACGCAGCCAAGTTGGCGCGCCGAAGTTGAACGTGAAATCGACTTAATCGAAGAAGTCGCGCGCATCTACGGCCTGGACAAATTTCCCCCGCGCCTGCCCGCCGCCCGCCAAGGCGCGCAGCGTCTCCCAAAGTTCGAACCCGAGCTGCGTGTCCGCGAACGCCTAATTGGACTTGGTTATCGCGAAATTCTAACGATCCCGCATGTGGCCCAGGAACGCGACGCGCTCTTCCGCCCCGAAGGCGTCACTCCCGCGCGCCTTTCGAACCCGCTCTCAGAAGAAGCCAGCGTTCTTCGTTCGAATGGCCTCGTCACGATGGCCGCCGCTCTCGAATGGAATCTCAATCACGGCCAGCGAAACGTCCGCCTCTTCGAAATCGGCCGCAGCTATCGCCTAGAAGGAAGCGCTTCCATTGAGACCCCGATTCTAACCATCGGTGCGACCGGTGAAGCTCGCGAAAAAGGCATCTACGAAGCTGCGCGCGAGTACGAATTCGCCGACCTAAAAGGGGACCTCGACACCATCGGCGCCATCGCCGGCAGCTTTGAATGGAAGGAAGGCGGAGCAACGTGGACTCACGCCGCTCGCCGCGGAACAATTCATCTGCAATCCGCCGATCCACGATCCGTCGATCTGCAATTCGTCAGCCCGCAAGCCGTCATTTCGAGCGAAGCGAGAAATCTCTCTTCGATTGGAACGGCGGGACAACTCGCACGCCGCATCGCCGAAAAATTTAAATTACGCCAGGAAATTTTCCTCGCCGAAATTCAGGTCGACGCTTTGTACGCTCAGATTCGCGCGGCAAAAGAAGGGCGTCGCTATGAGCCACTCCCACGTTTTCCCGCGGTCGAGCGCGATTTTTCCTTACTGCTAGCCGACGGGACGCCATTTTCAGACGTTATGAGAACAATCCGTTCGCTCAACATCAGCGAAATCACGTCCATCGACGCCGCCGATCTCTTCCGCGGTAAAAATGTTCCCACCGGAAAATATTCGCTGCTCGTACGCGTAACGTTTCAGAGCCGCGAAGCCACGCTGACCGACGCGCAAATCAGCGATTTCTCCGCCAAAATTATATCCGCCATCGAAAGACAACTCGGCGCGCAGCTCCGCGCCAGTTGATAGTTCTCGTCCGGGCCACGGTGCGGTACAATCCCGAGACATGAGCAGTCCCGTAAAAGTCGAGATATTCGGCCAGACATATGCGATTCGCGGCGATCTGGACGAAGCCTACGTGCAGAAACTGGCCGAGTTCGTCGATGAAAAAATGCACGCGATCGCCGCGGGAACGGCGACGGTGGACACACAAAAAGTTGCCGTGCTGGTCGCGTTGGCGATTGCCGACGAACTTCACAGTATTCAGAAAGACCGCGGCGATCGCGAAGAATTGATGCGCGAACAAGCCGAGCGCTGCCTGACGCTCGTCGAGCGCGCGCTGAAACAAACCGCTTGAAGGACTCTTCATTTGCGTTTGGAAATCTCATCGAGCAACACACTCACTGCAAAAGCAGATTCCTCGCTTCGCTCGGAATGACAATCCACTTATACTCAATCTCATCTCATTGGCTCCAGCTTGTTGGGGTGCGGATCCAGCGGTGTTTGCGGAGTTCGGCGTGGAGGGCGGGGGTCAGGGGGCCTTTGGCGTTGGCGGCTAGATTTGTTTCGACGTGATTGGTTTTGCGCATGCCGGGGATGATGGTGGCAACGTCCTTGTTGTTGAGGATGAAACGTAGCGCCATTTCCGGCATGGTCATACCATCTTTGAGAAAAGGCTTGAGAGCCTCGGCGTGGGCCACGCTGGACTTGAGGTTTTCCGCCACGAAATACGTGCTGCGCCAATCGGACTTGGGCCAGGTGCTTTCGAGGGTGAGCGTTCCAGTGAGCGAACCTTCATCGAACGGGACGCGCGCAATGACGGCGACGTCCTTTTCGCGGCACGCGGGAAATAGTTCGTCCTCGGGATTTTGGTCGAAGATGTTGTAGATGACTTGCACGGCGTCAACTAGGCCGGCGCGCACTGCGCGAATGCCGTTCCAAGGCTCCCAGCGATTAAGGCTGATGCCCACGGCGCGGACTTTGCCGCTGCTGCGCAGGTGTTCGATGGCGCGCGGCAAACGCTCGTCGTCGAGCCATTTGTCTTCCCAGGTGTGAAACTGGATGAGATCGAGCGTGTCGACTCCAACGTTGGCGAGACTTTTCTCGACGTACTCGACGATGTAATCGGGCGGAAAGCAATCATCGAGCGAAAATTCGCGGCGGCTGGGCCAGCGGCGATTTTTCGGTGGGATTTTCGTGGCGACATAGAGTTTTTTGTCGGGTCCGCCGACAGCGGCGTTGCCTTTGTTGGCGCGAAGAATTTTTCCGAGAAGCTGTT